>JAFGEY010000187.1 GCA_016931365.1 Anaerolineae bacterium | reverse complement strand
GGCCCGTCAGGTCTGACGGGGAAACCGGAACAGGCAGAAGGCTTTGTCCATCTGATCGATGCGGCGCGTCCCGAACAGCCGATCGACATTTACGTTTCGTGCGAGATCTGGGATGCGCTCGCGCCGGATGACGACAAGCTGCTGGTGTCCATCGAGGGCTATGGGCGATTTTGGATCAAATTGGAAAGAACGAGTGTGAAATGAGCGCACCGAGTTCGCGGCAGATTCTGGTCGGCGGGCTGCCGGCCGGAATGCATGGTCTGGACGAGATATTTGAAGCGTTATACGCGCAGGGGCGCAAGCCGGACGAGCCGAACCTGGGAGTGGAGCTGGTCGAGCGCGCCCGGGCGCACAACTATATCCCCAAGGGCGCGGTGAGCGAGTATGCCGAGGCCTTGCTCCGTGAATACCGCCAGTATGCAGGCTTGCGCGAGCAGGGCGGACAGGTCCGGCGCATCGAGTACGGCACCTGGCGCGGGTACCCGCGCGAGCAGATTCCCTGGTTTCCAACGGTAGCGCTCGACCTGTGCGATGGGTGCGGCTTGTGCCTCCGGTTCTGCTCGTTTGGCGTGTACCGGGCCACACCCGATGGCAAGGTGGCTGTCGTGGAACCGTTTCGCTGCCAGGTTGGCTGCAGCATGTGCGTCAACGCCTGCCCGCCGCGCGCCATCTCGTTCCCGCCGCATACCATTCTGGATGCTTACCGGCCTATCGGCGCATGAACCGCTTCCGGGCCAACGCATCCGACACTTTTGAGGAGAGAACCTTGAAACACAAAATAGCACTGATCGCGATGGCCGTCTTGCTCTGCGGGCTGCTCCTTGCGCCTGCCGCGCAGGCGCAAGAAACCTCGCTCGTGCGCGGTTATTTGTTCTACTCGGCCACCTGCCCGGACTGCCAGCGGGTGCGCGCGGAGGTCATTCCCCCGCTTTACCGGGAGTTCGGCACGCGGCTCCAGATCATGGCTATCGAGATCGGCGACCCGGATAATTATGAGTGGTGGTTGGCCTGTGAGCAGGCCTACGGCGTTTCCGAGAACGAGGCCGACGTGCCCGAGTTGTTCATCGGCGACCAGGCGTTGGTCGGCGCGCAAGCCATCGAGGCCGGGGCGCAGGCGCTGATCCAAAGCTATATGACCCAGGGCGGCGTCGATTATCCCGACGTGCCGCGGCCGGGTGGGCCGCTGCTGCCCACGGTGCGCTTTATGTTCTTTTGGAGTTCCACCTGCGGGCACTGCGCCTATGTGAAAGAGAATGTTTTCCCGCCGCTCAAAGAGCAGTACGGCGAGCGCGTGCAGTGGGAATCCTACAGTGTCGAGAATGCTGACAACTATCTGGCTCTGCTGGCGTTGGAAGAGCGGATGGGCATGCCGGGCGATCAGCAAGGCGGCGTGCCGGTGGTCTTTGTCGGCGACGAATACAGCCGGTACGGCCTGTTTGTGGGATCAGTCGACATCCCCAACAACCTCCCTCCGGCAATCGAATGGTTTATGACCATCGGCGGCGTCGATCTGCCCGGCTGGCACGGCGAGTTGTTTGGGCAGTTGTTCGCCCCGCCGACGGCGACGCCCGTGCCTACGGCAACCGCAGTTCCTCCATCCATTATCGGCGAGTGCGAAGACTGCCGCGAGATCAAGCAGGCCGAACACACCCGGATAGCAGCGACGGTAGCACCGACCAGCTTGCCGGTTGACGACGCACTGCCCATCCACATGGCCTATTTTGCCGAAGTGGGCTGCAGCGAGTGCGACCGCGTCTCGATCGCCCTGGCGCAACTCCAAAAGCGGTTTCCGGCCCTGGTCATTCACCAACTGGACATTTTCAACGATCTGTCGCTCAACCTGTGCCTGTCCGAGCGGCTCAATGTGCCCGAAAGTCAGCGCCACGACGCGCCGGCGGTCTTTGTCGGCAGCGATTATCTGGTGGACAAGGACATCACATACAACCGTCTGGTCGAGATGGTCTCTCAATACGTCGAAAGCGGCGCCGAGGCAACCTGGGAGACGTGCAGCCGCGCGGCGGCCTTTCCAGCGCCGCCGCTCTGGTGGGCGGTGATCGTGCCCGGACTGATCGATGGGATCAATCCCTGTGCTTTTGCAACGATCATTTTCTTCGTTTCCTACCTGTCGATCATCCGCCGCAAGGGCAAAGACGTTGTGATGGTCGGCATCGCCTTTACCCTGGCCGTGTTTCTCTCGTACCTGGCTTTTGGCCTGATCCTGCGCGAGCTGATCGCCGGGCTGGTTGACCTGGTCGGGCCGGTGCTGCGCCCCACGCTCAACCTGCTGATGGCGGTGTTTTGCCTGGTGTTGGCCGTGCTGGGCTGGGGTGATTACCTCAAGGCGCGGCAGGGCCGGCTGCAAGACGCCACTTTGCAGCTTCCGCACAAGCTGCGTCTGTGGATCAATGCCCGCATCCGCACCGGCATGCGCGCCGAAGGGCTGCTAGCGGCCTCTTTTGTCTCCGGCGTGGTCGTCTCGTTCATCGAACTGGCCTGCACGGGCCAGGTCTATGTGCCGATCATTCAGGGGTTGAGCAGCCCGCAGCATCGCGGCGCGGCGATCCTCGACCTGGTGGTGTACTGTCTGGCTTTTATCACACCGCTGATCGTCGTTTTCATCCTTTCTTATATGGGCACCACGTCGCAGCAGCTCACCCGCTTTCTCACCCGCAACGCCGCGCCGATCAAGATGGCGATGGCCGTGCTGTTCCTGGGCATCGGCATCTGGCTGCTGTATGACACGCTGCGCTTGTGGAACCTGTTCGCGTTCTGGGCTTGAGCCGACTTGACAACGCGCTCATTCAAAGTATAATTCAACTATGGTTGAATTATCTTGGGAACGCAATCAACTCGACGACCTAGCTGCCACGATCAAGGCCCTGGCTGACCCCACGCGGCTGGCCGTTTTCAATGTGTTGATGGAGGGCGTGCAGTGCAACTGCGAGATTGCCGAGCGGCTGAATCTGTCGCTCAGCCTGATCTCGCACCACCTGCGCGTCTTGCGCGAGGCCGGCCTGGTGGAGAGCATCCGCGACGGGCAGGACGGGCGCTGGATTTATTATTCGATCGACCGGCCCAAACTGGCCCAACTCGACGCGGCGATGAGACACTTGCTGGACGAAAAGCGCATCCAACCCCGCCTGCCGTCGTGCGGGCCGAAGAGCTGTGAAAGCTGCTAAAATGGACGATCAACCTGGTTCTGCACTCGCCACCTTGACTTTGCAACAGCCCTGCGATCTAGGCTATTTTTATTGACATGGCCTTCGTTTGGTGATATACTCTGCCAACTCTTGGGTCCAGCTTCCCGCCATCCGGCGGGATTTTTGTTAGGAGTGCAGTATGCACATCGCATTGGGCATCGACACCGGCGGCACATACACCGATGCTGTCCTGATCAATCACGAAACCGGGGCTGTGTTGGCCTCGGCCAAAGCACTGACCACCTATCACGATCTCTCGGTCGGCATCGGGCAGGCGGTTGCGCGCGTGCTGGATGCTGTAAAGACTGACCATTTGAGAGCGACGGTCAATGACATTGTCCTCGTCGGCCTGTCGACCACATTGGCGACCAATGCCATCGTCGAAGGGCGGGGCAGTCGGGTCTGCCTGATCCTGATCGGCTACGATTCTGAGTTTATCCGACGGCGCGGATGTGTTTCATCCGGTGGATGTATTTCATCCGAGGGTTTTGATCTGATAACGCCCGACGTGGTATATGTCGATGGCGGGCACGACGGCGAGGGCAATGAGCGTGCCCCACTGGATGAGGCCGCCGTGCGTGAGGCGATTGCGGCGCACCTGGGCCGCGTCGATGCGTTTGCCGTTTCGGGCTATTTTGGCGTGCGCAACCCTGAGCACGAACTGCGTGTGCGCGCGTTGATCCAGGACGCAATCTATTCGTATAGCCAGAATGATAATCTCGCCTTTCCTGTTACTTGCGGGCACGAACTGACCACTCGCCTTGACGCGGTGCGGCGGGCGACGACGGCGGCGCTCAACGCGCGGCTGATCCCACTGCTGCGCGACCTGATCGCCACCGTGCGGCAGACACTCGATGGGGCAGGTATCCACGCGCCGTTGATGGTGGTCAAGGGCGATGGTTCGCTGGTGCGCGCAGACTGGGCGATGCAGCGGCCGATCGAGACGATTTTGTCCGGCCCGGCCGCAAGCGTGGTTGGTGCATGGCACCTGGCCGGTCGGGGCGATGCCTGGGTGGTCGACGTGGGCGGCACGACGACAGATATTGCCGTGCTGCGCGATGGACAGCCACGCCTCAACCCCGAGGGCGCGCGGGTTGGTTCGTGGCGGACGATGGTCGAGGCGATTGATGTGCACACGGTTGGATTGGGTGGCGACAGCCACGTGCGCCTGGATGGCAGCGCGTTTCCTGGCTCGGGCGGCGTGACCATTGGCCCGCAACGCGCTGTGCCGCTGAGTCTGCTGGCTGTCGAACACGCGCAGGTGCTCGACGAGCTGCGCGCGCAGGCCGAAAATAACGTGCCGGTGGGGTTGGTTGGCCAGTTTGTGCTGGCTCAACGCCCGGGCGGGACTGAACTCGGTTCGTCGGAGCAGGAATTGGCCCGGCAATTGGCCCTCAGCCCGCGCTCGTTCAATGCGCTCGTTCACGAGTTGGGATACGGCTACCTGGTTCGCCGCCAGATCGATGCATTGGTCGCTCAGCAACTGGCAATCTGGTCGAGTTTTACGCCGACCGACGCGTTGCACGTGCTGGGGCGTTTTGCCGAGTGGAACGTCGAGGCGGCGCGGCTGGGCGCAGGATTGCTCGCGGCGCAGCTTGGCCTGTCGGCGGTTGAATTCTGCGAGCGTGTGATGTCCTTGATGTCCGACCGGGTGGCAGCGGCCCTGGTCGAAAAGGTGATGGTTGATGAGGCTGGCGCGTGTGATTGGTCGGGTGATCATGCAGCATCGGCGATGCTGGCTCGTGCGTTGGGGCACGCGCCCGATTCTGATCTGGCCTGCTGGTTTGCGCTGCGGCAGCCGATCGTCGCCGTCGGTGCGCCGGTGGCAGCGTATATGCCACGCGCTGCGGAGCGCCTGCACACTGAGTTGATTATCCCCGAACATTCGGGCGTGGCCAACGCGGTCGGCGCAGTGGTGGGCGGCGTAGTGCAGCGGCAGCGTGTGTTGATCCAGCCGATGGATTTTGAGGCATTTTATCGCCTTCACCTGCCTGATGGCGTGCACGATTTTGCCATGCTGCAAGAGAGCGTCGACTATGCCGGGCGTGTTGTGTCCGAGCGGGTTGAGCGGCTGGCGCGCGAATCCGGCGCGCAGCAGGTGGAGCTTCGCATCGAGCGGCGAGACCTGATCGCGCCGGTGAGAGGGGACTGGGGACAGGAGGTTTTTGTGGGCGCCGAGTTGATTTTTACTGCTGTTGGCCGGCCTGCAATCGCGTAAAATTGACGCGAAATTTGCTTGCACAGCCCGGAGGGCTGTGCTATACTGGAAAAGCCTCGCACGCGACCAAAATGTGCAAGACTTGGATTGGGTACGGAAATCCTTTGAAATTCTGGGAGACAAATAGATATGATCGATGATAACGGCATCCGACGACTGCGCAAAGTGCTGGCGATCCCGCTGGATGAACTCTATAAGCACTTTGAAACCAATACCCGGCAGGACATCAAGATCATCATCCCCGAGATGTTGACCGGCAAGTTGTACAATATGCTGCTGGACAAGAGCGAAGATATCAAGCCCGAGCAGACTCTGGAAGAACGGTACTGGGTGCATTCCCCTCAAGATGAACCGAACCGGGTGTGCGAGTCGTCTAACTTTATCGATCCCGGTCTGCCACAATATGCGCAAGGCCCGTTTGCGCTCTCGTTTGCCAACGAAAAGGCACCCCAAGATGTACATTATCACACCCGGCACTGGGAAATCTATTGTTCCGAAAAACCACTGAATGCGACATTTCGTTACTTTGAAGAGGCCAAATGCCGTTCGATCTCGCTGCCGCAGGGCGGGGCGATGATCTTTGGGCCTGGAGTGGTCCACCGCATCGAGCTGGCCGGGATGACGATGGTGATCGAAGTGCCTTCGGTTTCTGCCGACAAAGAAAGCGCCGAGTTGGAACTCGCTTGCGAGGAGCACGAATAGTGCCTGCGGACAAGGTAACCCTTGGGGTTGAGACGGAAGCAAAAGCGCGTGCGCTGATAGAAAACGATCCGGCGGTGCGAGACGACATGATGACCAAGTTGTACCCTTGTCACGTGGCTTTGAGCCGTTGACCGCGTGGTTGTGTTCAACGTGTGGAGCGAATCCGCTTGAGTGCCCCAGCTCATCCGCTGACGCGGACAAGGCCGTTTTGGGCTGTGACGGGATCGGTCTGTCTGTCGATCTTGTGGCTGGTTGGCTGTACTCGACCTTTCGCTCCGGATCGCACTGTGCCAGAGCAGGGGACCTCGTACGCGGCCCGTGCCAGGCAGACTTTTCCGCCCACCTGGACGCCGACGCCCACTTTGACGCCGCTACCCCCGCGCGAGCCTACCCAAACCCCAACACCCACCTCCACACCAACCCCGCGTGTGACCACGGCTCCCACCAAGCCGGTGATCTTGCCTCTGCTGACGATGCCCGTTCCGGCCTGGGCGCTGGAAGAGGACAGCCGCCGGGAGCGCGCGGATATCGTCGAAGCGGCGGTGAACGCCGAACGGGGCAATTTCCCTGCTGTGGTGCTGCTGGGCATCGCTGCGCTGGAATCACAGGGCACGTTCAGCAACCGCGTTGCCGATCATGGCGTGATGGGCGTCACGCCCAAAGCGGGCAATTGTTTTACGCAGGTCTATGGGGACTCGGCGCAGGATTTACAGCAAAATGTCGCTGGTGCATCTTGTCACCTCAATGGCTATGCCTGGGAGCGGGCAGGCGGACGCGACCGCAATACGCTGCTGATCGCCAATGCGCTGCTCCAGGCGGGATATACCGATCATATAGCGCGCGTCGTCGCCGCGGTGCATTGGTATGCCGGTGAGACCAAACCCGAGTATTTGTGGGTGATCGCCGAGATCATCGACGGCAATGTCGATCCCACGCGCAACGTGCCCGCGACTTTTGGTGAAAGCTACCGAAATGCACTGTTGGCTCGCGCGTTTCGCATCGGATACGAAGCGTTGATCTCTGGACAGTAACAAAGTGGGATCGAAATTTTGAAAAAAATCTTGACAAACGGTTTGGGCCGTGCTATTCTTGTGGTGTTTCTAGCTCAGTTGGGAGGCTTCACGGGATGATGTATCCTCGGAGTGAAATTTTGTTTCCTCATCGCTGTGTGCGCGAGCTCAAAGGGCTGCGCGGGCCGTTATGGGATGAGTTGGTAGAGCATATTGCCACACTGCCGGATACCCATAAAGACAGCCTGTCTTTTGCATTGATGATGATCAAGCTGTCGGGGTGCCTGGATTGTGATCTGGACAGCTATAAAGCATCGTTAGGCTGCTGCACCTGTGCCAAGCGCACGATCAATGCGTTCAAGGGATCGGACAAGCTGTTGTTGAAGCGGTTTGGCGAGGCACAAGAAGAGTTTACGTCGTATACAGCCTCAAAACAGAGCGAGGGTGAGGGCGAGGCGGCTTGACGCCTGTTCTGGTCTGGCGCGGTCAAGACTCCCGCCTGTGTTCGGGCGGGAGTCTTGATTTTTTAAGGGTGGGTGACATGCGAGTGCTTGTGTTTGCCAATGGCAATCGACCCGACCAACGGCTGGCCCGTTGTTATGCGGCCTGGGCCGATCGGGTAATGTGCGCCGACGGCGGGGCGAATCATGCCTCGGCATTGGGCATTGTGCCTGAAGTGCTGATCGGCGACCTGGATTCGGTGCTGCCCAACCTGCGCGTAACATTGGAGGCACAGGGTACCCGTGTTCTGGCCTATCCGTCGAACAAGGATGAGACCGACCTGGAACTGGCGTTGCTGTACGCTGTCGAGCAGGGGGCGACCGATGTGGTTGTTTTAGGCGCGCTCGGCGGGCGGATCGACCACGAACTGGGCAATTTCCTGCTCCTGGCCCATCCCCGGCTGACGGATGCGGACATCCGTTTCATCGAAGGGGCACAGGATATCTCGTTGATTCATGGCAGTAAGGCCTTTCGCGGCGCGATAGGCGACCTGCTTTCGCTGTTGCCCATCGGCGGCGATGTTAAAGGTGTAACCACGTGCGGTCTAGAGTACCCGCTGCGCGACGAGACGCTCTTTTTCGGCCCTGCGCGTGGGGTAAGCAATGTGTTCACCGGCGCGCAGCCAGAGGTGACGGTGCGTTCGGGGCTGCTTTTGGCCGTGCATATAAGGCATGCTTTGAATGAACCGTGCCTTTGACAGCCCTGCAGGGGGCGAGTATAATGCGCCCATATCCAAATCGCCGAGCAGGGCTTTGATGTTTCTGAAAAAATATGGCATTTATCTCATTGTATTGATTTTTATCGTCCTGGGTAGCATATACAGCGTCGTCACGCCGATTATGGAGGCCTCCGACGAACTGTGGCACTATCCGGTGGTCAAGTACATCGCCGATCACGGATCGCTGCCCTACCAGGACCCCCAGGTCGAAACTCCGTGGCGGCAGGAGGGCAGCCAGGCCCCGCTTTATTATGCCATCAGTGCGCTGCTCACTTGTTGGATCGACACCTCTGATCTGCCCCAGGCGCGTTACCTCAATCCTCACGGCGATAACGGGATCATCAAAGAGGACGGCAATGCCAACCTGATGATTCACGGTCTGGCCGACGGTTTCCCCTGGCGCGGCACGACGCTGGCGATCCACCTGATCCGTTTTTTCTCAGTGCTGCTGGGCGCGGGCGCGGTCTATTTCACTTACCGGCTGGTCCTGGAATTGTGGTCAGATCGGGTAGGGTTAGCCCTGGCCGCGGCGTCGATCACTGCTTTCAACCCAATGTTCTGTTTTATCAGTGGGTCGGTGAACAACGACACGCTGGCGATGCTGCTCTGCGCGGTTGGCATCTGGCGGCTGGTGCGGCTGGTGGGTCGCCATGGGGGCGAGATCGAGCCGGTTCGCCGTCTGTGGTGGCGCGATGTAGCGCTGCTCGGTGCTGTGCTGGGCGCGGCGGTGCTGACCAAGTCGCAGGCGATGGGCTTGCTGCCGCTGACCGCGCTGGGGATCAGCTTTGTGGCCTGGCGGCGGCGCTCGTGGTGGCACTTGTGGAGCGGCGGCGTGGTCACTTCCGGGTTGGTGCTGCTTGTCTCCGGCTGGTGGTTTGTGCGCAACGCCGTGCTGTACGACGGCGACTGGACGGGTATCGAGCGGTTCATTGTCATTCTGGGCTACCGCGACCCGCCAGCGACGCTGCGCCAGTTGTGGGGCGAGCGGCACGGCTTTATGATGGCCTACTGGGGGCTGTTTGGCGGGGTCAATGTGCCCCTGCCGGGCTGGACCTATCGCGTACTGAACGGGGCGGTGGTCGCGGCGGCAATAGGGCTGGTGATCAAAGTTGCGAGTTGCGGGCTGCGGGTTGCGAGTTCGCGACCGAGCGTGAAACGTGGAGCGCAAGCGTCTGCATCAAACGGGCACTTTCAACCTCCAACTCATAACTTTCAACTTTTCCTGCTTTTCCTCTGGCCGCTGTTGGTGGTGGTGCTGTGGGCAGCCTGGGCGCTGCGCACCTGGTCGTCGCAGGGACGATTGGTGTTCGGAGCCATGTCGGCCTGGTCGACCTGGCTGGCGCTGGGGTTGAGCGGATTGGTCCCCAGAAACCGGATTTTTCGCAAAAATTCGGTTTCTCCAGCCTTGCTGCCCGGCCTGCTCGGCGCGTTGATGCTGGGCATTGCCGCGTGGACGCCGTGGGGTGTTATCGCGCCGACCTACCGCGCGCCGATCCTGCCTCCCGACGTCGATCCGCAGCCGCAGCATGTGCTCCGGGCCGACGTCGGCGGGCTGGTGCGGCTGCTGGGATATGATATTGAAAATACCTCGGCGCAGCCCGGTGATGCTTTTCGCTTTACGCTGTATTGGGAAGTGCTGCGTCCTATGGATCGCGACTGGAGCATCTTTTGCCACATTTTCGACCTCGATCTGGGACTGCCAGCGATGATGCGCGACCGTTTTCCGGGGCGGGGACTGCTGGCGACGAGCCAGATGTCGCCAGGCACGCGCTGGGCCGACCGCTATGTGATCGTGCTGCCCGAGACCGCTTATGCGCCGACCGAGGCGGCCATCGAAGTGGGGCTGTACGACCGGCACACCCAAGAGCGTTTGCCGATCGAGATTGCGACGGGCGAAGGTGAGGTGATCGAAGACAGGCTGCGCTTCCAGCCGTTGAGCGTCGAGCCGGGGCCGGGCGACTTGCCCAACCCGGTGCACATCAACTTTGAAGACCGGCTGGCCCTGGTTGGCTGGGAGCTGGATCGGCGTGTAGCCGCGCCCGGCGACGAGATCGCGCTGACTCTGTATTGGGAGTGCCTGGCTCCGATGTCCAGGAGCTATACCGTGTCGGCGCAGGTGCTCGACGTAGGGCGCAAGGTGGCGCAGTGGGATAGCTGGCCCGGCGATTCGGACACGGCGGGCTGGCAAAGAGGGCAGCGCGTGATCGATCGGCGGGTGTTGGCCGTTGCGCCCGATGCGCCGGCCGGCGGATATGATTTGTATTTGATTCTTTACGATGGTCAGACGATGCAGCGAATGCGCTTGATCAATTCCGAGGGACGGGTGCTGCCGGATGATTTTGTGGTCTTGGGCAGGGTGAGGGTGTCAGGAGTGAGCCAGTGATCGACCCGGTGCAGCGGTGGGAACGCCGGACACTGACGGTGATCCTTGTTGTGTACCTCATTTTGGGCTGCGTCTACAGCGTGATCACGCCCGTCTTTGAAGCGCCGGACGAGTCGTTTCACTTTTGGGTGGTCAAGCACATCGTCGATCGCCGCACGCTGCCGGTACAGAGCCAGGAGACGCGCGGGCACTGGGAGCAGGAGGGCAGTCAACCGCCGCTGTATTACCTGATCGGCGCAGCATTGGTGGGCTGGATCGATATGTCGGATGCGGAAGCGCTGCTGTGGGCCAACCCGCAAGCCAACATCGGTGACCCGGCCAACCCCGGCAACAAGAATGTGTACATTCACCCGCCGGAGCAGGATTTTCCCTGGCGCGGCGCGACGTTGGCCGTCCACCTGCTGCGCTTTTGGGGGCTGGCCTTGGGAGCAACCGCGGTCAGCTTGACCTGGGCGATCGCGCGACTAGTGTTTCCTTCACCGCGCGTGCTGGCGCTGGCGCCGGCGGCGATGGTGGGCTTTATCCCGCAGTTTCTCTTTATCAGCGCCTCGGTCAACAATGATAACTTGATGACCTGTTTGGCGATGGCGGCGATTTACCTGTTGCTGAGGCAGTTAAAAGTTGCGGGTTGTGAGTTGAATGTTGGCGCATTTCACACAACACCCCGTACGCAATACGCAACACGTTTCACGCAGACACTTGCGCCCCACACCTTACGTTTTGTTATCTTGGGCAGCGTGCTCGGTCTGGCTTGCCTGGCCAAGTTGAGCGCGCTGGCCCTGTTGGGGCTGGCGGGTGTGGTTGTTGCGTTATTGGCTTGGCATCGCCGCTCGTGGTGTGATTTTTGGTCGATGGCGCTGTGGGTGGGCCTGCCGGTGCTGTTGATCGCCGGCTGGTGGTACGCGCGCAACCTGGTGTTGTACGGCGATCCGACCGGCCTGTCGGCGATGTGGAAGGTGGTTGGGCGGCGGGATGATTTTGGTCAAGAGTTGTGGGGTGAATTCCGCGGCCTGCGCTGGTCGTTCTGGGGGCTGTTTGGCTGGTTTAGCATCGCCATGCCGGCCTGGATTTATCGTCTGCTCGACGTGCTGAGTCTGCTCGCTGCTGCCGGGTTGATCGTTGAACTGGGGCGTTGGATCAAATTGGGTTTGTGGCGCGGCGCATGGGTGTCAGCGCGCTACCGTGAGCCGGAGTGGGGCGCGGCGTATCGCCCTTTAGCGTTGTTGATTCTCGTCTTGTGGCTGGGCGTGGTATTTGTCGCCTTGTTGCGCTGGACTTCGCTGACGCCGGGCACGCAGGGACGGCTGCTCTTTCCGGCGCTGGCGACTTTTGCGCTGTTGTGGATCGCCGGGCTGCGCGCCTGGTTTTTGCCTCGTGTGCGCGATGTGGCGAGCATAATCCTGACGATAGTGCTGCTGTCGCTGGCGCTTGCCGCACCGTGGGCCTGGATCGCGCCGGCCTACGCCCGCCCGACGATGGTCGTCGAGCTGCCGGCTGGGGCGATCATTCAGGATCGATCTTTGGGCGAGGCGATTGTCTTGCGCGGCGTCGGCTTTGAGCAAGAGACGGTACGTCCTGGCGAGGCGTTCAGGGTGAACCTGTACTGGCAGATTTCACGCGACTTGGAGGCTAAAGACGAGGTGGTGGTGTGGCTGCGCCTGATCGATGAGACCGGACGTTTCGTCGGTGTGGAAGATGCTTACCCCGCTTCAGGCGGGTTTCCTATTTCTTTGTGGTCGGTGGGCGAGACGCTGACATCGCGGGAGTACGTGCGCGTGGGCGAGGATACCGACGCGCCGCTGGTAGCCCGGCTCGATTTGAGCCTGTACGGCGACGTCGACAGCCGGCGGTTGACCGAGCCGCAGACGATTGGCCGAGTCAAGGTAGTGCCGCGCCACTGGCCCAAAGTACCGAAGGCAAAAGTGGCCCGTTTTGACGCCGGATCGCCAGACAGCGTGGCGTTGGCTGCGTTCGAGGTGTCGCCGTCGGTGCGGCGGGGCGACGTGCTGCCGGTGACGCTGACCTGGGTGGTGCGGTCGCCGCCGGGACGCGATTACCAGGTTTTCGTCCACCTGGAAAACGCGGCAGGCGAGGTGGTAGGGTATGGCGAT
Source organism: Anaerolineae bacterium (assembly GCA_016931365.1). The sequence continues at coordinate 21,514 of JAFGEY010000187.1, read as the reverse complement.
GGCGCGCCGCGCGGTGGGCTGTATCCAACGAGCTGCTGGGCGGCGGGCGAAGTAGTGATTGACGCGCACCCGGTGAGGGTAGCTTCTGACATGCCGCCCGGCGCGTACCGGCTTTTTATTGGCCTGTACAACGGAGCCGGCCGCGCGGCAGCGTATCAAGATGACGGCGAACGCTGGCCGAGCGATGCGGTGCTGTTGGGAACGGTTGAGGCGCAGTGAGCCAGGATGCCTACTCTTTTACCGCGGTCAGTTTTACACGCACCGCCGGGCGAGTATTTGATTCAAGTGGGGATGTATCGTCCCGTCGATGGTGTGCGTCTGTCGGTAAGCGGAGTCGATGGGGATGGCAAAAACAGGCGGGTGCTGCTGCGCGGGTTGCTCAATCGACCGTGATAAGCGTGGTGTGAAAAAGGATGTGCTGATGGCGATGTTGTTAGATAAACGAACCCTGGCCCGTTTGCGCGCGTTTGTTCTTTCGGACGATCAAAAGCGGCTCAACTGGGCCATTGTTGGTATCGGCGTGGCGGTGGCCCTGGTGGTCGGCGCACTGTTGACCTTTCTGACTCCGGTGTGGGGCGTGGCAGTGATGGTCGCTGGGGTAGCGGGCGTGTTGATGTTGAGCGACATCCGCTGGGGGCTGTTTGTGCTGTTGAGTATCGTCTTTTTGTTGCCTTTTGCCTCGCTGCCGTTCAAGATCGGTTTCACACCTACCTTTCTCGATCTGGCCTATGGTGCGCTGTACCTGGTGTGGGCGATTCGCTTGATTACCCGCAAGCAGGACGATCTTGTGCTGACCTGGGTCGGTGTGCCAGTGCTGGTTTTTATCGTCTTGTCCGTCTTTTCTTTTGTGCTGGGTCTCAAGCACTCTCATCCTTCTTCGAACAATTTGCGCACCTTTGCCGAGGTATTGCTGGGATTCGCGCTTTTTTTCCTGGCTCTCAACAACGTGCGTGAGATGTCGCTGCTGCGCCAGGTGACGGCGGCGATTGTTTTGACTGCGGCGGCGGAATCGGCAGTGGGGATTCTGTTTTATGCTTTGCCCACAGCCTGGACGGTGCGCTTGCTCAACCCGTTGGCGCGACTGCAATATCCGGTGGGCTATGGTGCGCTGCGTTACATCGCCGACGATCCGGATCGTCCGATGCGGGCCATCGGCACCAATGTCGATCCGAACATTCTTGGTACGGTATTGATCATTGCCATCGGCATTGCGGTGGCCCAGGTGTTTGTTCACCGGCCGGTGCTTCCCCGGTGGATGATGGTGGGGGCTTTGGGATTGATGGGGCTATGCCTCTTTTTGACCTACTCGCGCGGCTCGATGGTTGGTGCAGCAGTGGCTGTGGGATTTATCGCGCTGCTCCGCTATCGACGGCTGTTGCCAGTGATGCTTCTCGCCATGCTGCTGCTGTTGGTTTTGCCTCAGACGCAGGCTTATGTGTCGCACTTTGCACAGGGCATCCAGATTCAAGACTTGTCCACTCTGATGCGTATGGGTGAGTACAAGGATACGATCAAGTTGATTATGCGCTATCCGTGGTTGGGTGTGGGTTTTGTCGGCACGCCGGATATTGACCTCTATGTGGGCGTGGCCAGCGTCTATTTCAAGCTGGCCGCGCAGATGGGTGTTGTCGGGCTGATCGCCTTTCTGGGCGTGATGGGCGCATTTATGTGGCACATATTCTTGTCCTGGCGCAAGCTGCCCTCAGATTCGCCGCTGTCGCCTTTTGTGTTGGGCTACTGGGCCGCGGTGGTGGGCAGCCTGGTCGCTGCCGTACTTGACCATACGCTGCTGACCTATCCTCATGCGGTGGCTTTGTTCTGGTTGGTTTTGGGACTGGGTGTCGCTGCGACGCGGTTGGAATCGTCCAGATCCGATATCTTTACGAAAAATTCACGCAACGAGCAATTACCCGGATGAATAAATAACTAAATTTGAGAAAAATAGGTTTCAATATTGGTCACAAGTGCGACTTTTACCATTGACAAAAGTCGCACTTGTGCTTATACTGAATGGTGAGCTAGATGTCAACTTGGAGATGTGTCGAATGTTTTGACCTTTTCGTCGTTCCGGACATTTTATCGGGAGAATCAACCAAGCAAGAGCAATTCCCTGCAATTTAGCACTAATCCAAGTTCTTGAATGACGAACGAAGAGGGGAAGATAGGGTATGGATCAGAAAAGAATTTTGTACATTGAAGATAACCCAGACAACCGTCTTTTGACCAAGCGGATTTTGATGGCTGAAGGTTATGATGTGCTTGAGGCATCAGACGGGCTAGCCGGTCTGGCCATCGCCGAAAAAGAGGATGTCGATCTGATCTTGGTCGATATTAATATGCCTGGGATGGATGGGTATGAGGTGTCCAAACGTTTGCGGGCGATGCCCAAGATAGCCAAAGTGCCGATCATCGCCATGACTGCCAACGTGCTTCAGGGAGATCGTGAAAAATCGCTTGAGGCCTGCGATGGATATATCCCCAAGCCGCTGGATGTCGATATGTTGCCCCAGCAGGTGGCCACGTTTTTGGTTCAGGGTCCCAGAAAGCACTAGCACTTTTTACAGTTCGTGGTGTGGGGGAAGGATAATCTATTGCGGGAGCACAATGCTTCCCTGTTAGTTGATGAATGGAGTGTCGGCCCATGGTCGAGCCAACGGATGCACACATTCTGGTGATTGAGGACAATATCTACAATTATACGTTGATCGCCAAATTGCTCAAATTTTTAGGGGTCAAATCCGTCGATTGGAGTCGTACAGGGCGGCAAATCCAGGGTCTGGGGAGTTCGCTGCCCCGTGTGGATTTGATCCTGCTGGACATTCACCTGCCGTATGAGGACGGATACACTACCCTCGAGCGGCTGCGCTCCAATGAACGTTTTGAGGGTACGCGCGTGCTGGCTGTCACCGCCGAGGCGACCGAGGACAATATGCGCCGCGCTCGCGAAGCCGGGTTTGATGGGTTCATCGCCAAGCCAATCGATCCTGATCATTTCCCCGATCAGGTCGTCATGGCGTTGCAAGGTGAATCCGTTTGGGACCTGGGGCGAAGCATGGCTGATAATTAGACCGGCTCGTATTGTGCATCAACAGATTTTCCCCTTTGGCTTCGGCTCATCCGGTCTGACCAGATAGCGCCTAACCAGTTCAATTCTTGCATAGCGAGCAAGTATTCGGTCATGGCAGGTTTCTGTTGGGCTCTGGTGCTGTTCCGGTTAGGGCGTGGAAAAATTGATGTGAAAACGCAAGTGACCAAGATGGTCGCGGGTACGCATGGGGGGCTGGGGCGTATCTTGCTCACAGCCTTTATGCTGTTGGCGATCGTCCCATTAAGCGTTGTCAGTTACCTCGCGATCCAGCAAGTACAGCAAGATGTACGTCAAGCGGCAAGCGATCAGCTCAATCTCGTTGCAGATTCGAGTGTTATACAGGTGAAGAACTGGCTTGACACACTTCACTCCAACCTCTCAGTTTTGATAGATTCATCTGATATTCAGCAACTTGTGCAGCGTGGCGAGTGGTCAGATATATGCGAATCAGTTTCCCAAAAGTCTTTTATGCCAACGCGCTCGTTATTTATAACGACACGCGATCAAAAAACAATCTTTTGTTCTTTAGACAGGGAAACGTTGTTGCCTCAAGCGCAAGCTGTGCCTTTGATTTCCGTGCCTTTGAGTCAGGATGCCATTTTGCTGGCCGTTCCTGATTTGTATGCACTGGATGTTGTTTTATCCCCTTTATTCTCACAGGGTAACAAGCGCGCTTGTCTCGTCTCCAGGCAAAAACAACTGTTGCACTGCTTTGACCATCCTCTTCAAGACGTGACAGGGCTGTATGTGGAAACATCGGTGATTGCACAGGTCGAGCAGGGGCAGGATGGCAGTGGTTTTTACGAGGATGCGTTGGGCGTGCCAGTGATCGGCGCATACCGCTGGATCGACAAATGGGAGCTGGCGCTGATTGTCGAACAGCCGCAAGCTGCGGCGATGAGCCGGGAAGAAGACCTGGCAACGATGCTCATTGCCAGTACACTGGGTGTCGCACTGCTCACCACCATCTTGGCGGCGATCATCACCCGGCAATTGACCCAACCTATCGCCGAGTTGGCGATCAGCGCGGTCAAGATTGCGGGCGGCGATTTGTCCCAGGTTGTCCATGTGCGGCGGCGCGACGAGATTGGCATTTTGGGCCAGGCCTTTAACCTGATGACTGCCGAGCTTCGCTCCCTGTATGAGGGGCTGGAACAAAAGGTCACCGAGCGCACGGCGCAGCTTACTGAGGCCAACCGGCGGTTGCGCTACCAGGCCATGCAGCTCACACTCAGTTCGGAGATCGGGCGCGTTGCGACGTCGATCCTCGATCTGGATCAACTCTTGAAGCGGGTGAATAACCTCATTTTGGAGAGTTATGCGCATGTATACGAGACCACCTACGCCGCCATTTTTACGCAGGACGAGTTCAGCGAATGGTGTGATCTGCAAACCAGCGAGGGGAGCGGCCCGTACGATGGCCTGCGAGGCGTGGCTGTCGGCGGCAATACATTGGTGGGCTGGGCAGCGCAGTCTGGTGAGTGCCAGATCAAGGATATTGGCCCAGAAGGCGAGTTGAAAGAAGTGGCGCTGCCGTTGCGTATCGGGCAGCGCGTCATCGGTGTGTTGGATCTGGTGGGGTCTTTTCGTGAAGAGATGTTTGGCCATGACCTCACCGCACTGGAAAGCCTGGGCGATCAGATCAGCGTGGCGATCGAGAATGCGCGGGCCTATGCGGCAGAACGCGAGACGGTACAAAGACTAAGCCGTCTCGATCACGTCCGTTTGAACTCCTTGAGCGCCGGTTCGCGCGAACTGGCAACAGCACTTAACAATATCATTGGTTTTTCTGGATTGCTGATCAAAGGTGTCGATGGCCCGGTCAACGAGATGCAGCGCGCGGATATGATCGCCATTCACAAAAGCGGCTACCAGCTTTTGGGGTTGTTCGACAATGTGATCACCCTCTCTGAGCTGGAGAGTGGGGTCATCGAACTGGATTTGCACCCGGTCGATGTCGTCGAGTTGATCGAAGAAGCGCTGGCAATGAGCCAGCAGCGGTTTATCGAGGTTCCGTTGGTATGGCAGAACGGCCGTCCGTCAGGGTTGCCGCGCTTGCAGGCTGATGTGACTTTGCTGCGCCAAGCATTTCTGGGCTTGATCGCCTTTGCCGTCGAACAGATTCCAGAGGGTGGCGTTGGGGTCGAGGCGCTTATCCCCGCGTGTGCGCCCCAGTCTCTGGCTATTTCAATTGGCAGCGCCGACTGGCGGGAACGCGAATCCTGGATTTGCGAGCATTGGGGACACTTTCAACCCAACATCGATGAGTCGAGCGTGATTCTGGCCTTGAGTCGCGATATTGTGATCCTGCACCATGGCAAATTGTGGATGGACTTTGATTTGGATTACGGCTGGTGTGCGACGATGGCGCTGCCGGTCGGCGATGCTCCGCTGTCGATGGAACTGTAATTCTTTTGTAACCCCGTTCGTCCGAGGGGTGTGGTATGTTTAGGGAAACGTTCATTTTCTGAGGGGCCAGCGCCATGCAGTCCAACGTTGCATCCTTTCAAAAGGAGACAGGTACGTGAGCGAACAGGTTGAGTTTGGCCGAAAGCGGAATCCTCGTCCAACCATTGGACTGTTTACTTTTGACTGGGGGCAGAATGGCGGGCAGGCGTTTGAAGTGTGGACAGGGATGAATGCTGCCGCTCAAGACCTTGATCTCAACCTGCTCTGTTTTTCCGGTGGAGCGCTGCAGCAATGGGGACAAAGCCGCAGCCAAAGGCAAATTTTGTCCGAGTTGGCTGTTCCAGAACACGTCGATGGGCTGGTTACTTTTGAATGGTGGGCAAATCGGGAGACATTTGAGTGGTTTTATGAAAATTTTCGTCCATTACCTGTCGTCAATGTGATGCGTTTCTATGAGGGCTATCCCGGCGTGGCGATGGACAATTACCGCGATATGCTCACGTTAATGTCCCATCTTGTTGAGACGCATGGATGCCGACATATTGCTTATACGAATGGATGGGCAGAAAACTCCACGCAGCAAGTACGTTATCAAGCTTATCAGGATGCGCTGGGCAAATACGGCATTCCGGTCAATCTTGGGTTGGTTTTGTCGCAAGGCTATCCAGAGACGGAGCCGCATGGTGCGCGCCTGGTGCGCTATATGATGGACGACCAGGGACTCCGGCCCGGTGCCGATTTCGACGCCATTGTAGGCTTTAACGACGAACAGGTTTTGCAGGCGATGGAAGCCCTGCAAGCGCGCGACGTTCGTATCCCCTATGAGGTTGCCGTTGCCGGCATCGACGACATTCCCGCCAGCAAGTTCAGCACGCCTCCGCTGACCACCCTGGCGATGCCTCGCTACGAAATGGGTTACAAGGCAGTTGAGCTGCTGCTGGCACAGATCCAGGGCCAAGAGGTGCCAGAGCAAACGGTTGTCCCCGCCCGGTTGATCTTGCGCCAGTCGTGCGGCTGCCTGCCGGCACTTATTCAGGATGCCGGAAACATCCTCAAGCTGGCGAGCACGCGATCCAAAAAACAGTCATTCGACACTGTATGGCAAGCAAAACGAGGTGAAATTCTTGCCGAGATGCTTCAGGCGATTGAGACTGAAGGCGCGCAGCCGTTCGCCGGTTGGGCCGAGCAGATGTTCGCGGCCTTTTCTTCCGACATTGTGGGTACCCCCGCCGGCCGCTTTTTGCCCATCCTGGATCAAGTGCTACGTCCGGTGATCCAAAATCGCCAACGCGTGGCCGATTGGCAGGCAGTCATCTCGACCTTGCGCCGGCATCTTTTGGCCTGCGTGTCGGGACAAGATGAGGAGACCCTCTATCGTGCGGAGACACTGCTGGGCCAGGCGCGCGTGTTTCTGCACGAGATGGAGCGCGTCATGCAGGCACAGGTGCAAGAGCATGTTCTACAACGCGCTGAATTACTTCGTAACGCCAGTCAGGCTTTGGTGGCTACGCCCGATCTGAATGCGCTGATCGGTCAAGTGGCCCAACAATTGCCCGAGTTTGGCATTGACCAGTGCTACCTCTCTGTCTATCAAGACTCCAGCGCCCCCGAAACGCAGTCCAGACTGCTTCTGGCCTACGACGGCGAGCAGCGCTTGGAATTGCAAAGCGACGAAACACTTTTCTCCACCTCACAATTGATGCCTGCTGCCGTGTGGCCGGCCGACCATCGCTACACTTTGGATGTGGAGCCGCTCTACGTTCGACAGGCACACGTGGGACTGGCGGTCCTGGGCATGGGCGCGAACGAGTGGGAAGTATATGAAGCGCTGCGCGTGCAGTTGAGCAGCGCCTTGCGTGGCGCGTTGTTGCTCCAGGAGCGCGATCAGGTTAACCAGGCGCTGGCTCGAGAGCAGTATTTGATGCAGGCGTTGATGGACAATGCGCCCGATTACATCTATTTCAAGGATACCGAAAGCCGCTTTATCAGAACCAGCCGCTCGCATGCGCGGTCATTCGGTCTGGATGACCCTGCCGAAATGGTGGGCAAGAGCGACTTTGATTTTTTCACCGAGGCGCACGCGCGTCCAGCTTACGAGGCTGAACAGCAGATCATTCAAACCGGCGAGCCGGTCCTCGATCTGGAGGAACGGGAGACCAGACCTGACAGCCCGGATACATGGGCACTTACTACCAAGCTGCCATTGCGCGATGAGCAGGGAAATATCGTTGGCACGTTTGGCATTTCCAGGGATATTACCGAGCAAAGAAGATCGCAGCAAGCGCTCCAGGATGCCTATCGGGAAAGGGAGCGCCGCGCGCTCCAGCTTGAAACTGTGGCCGAGCTCTCCAGCGTAGCCAGTAGCCTGATCGACCTGGATGAGCTGATCCAGCGGGTAGTGGATCTGGCTCAAGAGCGGTTTGGGCTGTATTACGTGGGCCTGTTACTGGTCGATGACACGGGCGGGCGCACCGGCGAAGCGGACAAGTGGGCTGTGCTTCGTGCGGGCACCGGCGAGGCCGGCAAGACAATGATCGAGAACGGGCACAGGTTGCGAGTGGGGGGCATGTCGATGGTTGGGCGGTGTATCGCAACCGGGCAGGCCGACATTCAGCAGCACGTCGGTGAAGCCGCTGTGCGTTTTGCCAACCCGTTGTTGCCCGACACGCGCTCCGAGATGGCGTTGCCGCTTGTTACGCGCGGAGAGGCGATTGGTGCGTTAACCATCCAGAGCGCGCAGGAAGCGGCGTTTACACCTGAAGACATCTCGGTGTTTCAGTCGATGGCTAACCAGGTAGCCAATGCCATCGCCAATGCCCGTCTGGTTGAAACGGCTCAAAATCGTTTGCGCGAGATGGAGATTTTGCAGCAGGTCAGCGCGGCTGTGTCCAGCATGTTTGACCTCGATTACACATTGGATGCTGCTGTGCGCGCGCTTGCGGATGAGATGGCGTTTACCTATATTGCAATCAACCTGATTGACCGTGCAGCCAACGAGTTGTGGACGTCACGCGGCTTTGGGCTGGCTGCTTCGCTGAACGGGATGGTGCGTTCGCTTGATCAGTTGCAGGGCGACATCCTGTTGGATATTGCCGGCAAGCAAGAGATCGAAGTGATTGACGGTTGGGACGATCGTTTTGACCGCGAAATCTGGGAAAAGGGCGGGCATCAAAACCTGGTGCGCGCCTACGTGCCGCTGGTAATGCGCGGCGAGTCGGTGGGCATTCTGGAAGTGGGGTATGACCGTTACGAGCGGGCCACGATCACGCCCGAAGAGGTGCGCTTGCTGCGCAGTATTGGCGAGCGCGTTGCCGTCGCGGTAGAAAACGCCCGGTTGCTGGAAGAGACGCGCGCCTATGCGGCTCAACAGGGTGCCATCGCCGACATTTCGGCGCGGATGCAGCAGGCTACCGACATTGAATCGCTGATGCAGATCACGTCTGAAGAATTAGGCCGCGCCCTGAATGCGTCGCGCGTCTATGTGCGCATAGGTACATAGACTGAGTTCATCAGTGAACAACAAGAACACCACTAGTCCGACATCTTGTTGGGAACGGTTTTGCAATCGCCGATTGGGGCGTGCCCTCGGCCGAGGAGTTTGATCAACGATGGATAATCTTGCATTGGAGCGACAACGTAGGGATCAGATTCCCGGAATCGTTGGAGAGGCAGAAGATCAAAGGCAGCAGGAGCGCCTGCTGACCAGGCTGATCTTGGGACAAACCATCGCTGTTGCACTCATCACATTGATGACCGCATCTGGAGGGTTACTTATACCGGGGTCAGGCCTGGCGTCTTTGCTGCCCCTTGGAATCATTGCCGTGATTGTAGGTCTGGTGTCCTATGGGTTGTTAAGACAGCACCGATTTCTTCTGGGAGGCTATGTTTTTCTGATTGGCACCAGTATCGCCATTACTGCAAATGTATTTGTGCGTGGTTATTTAGATGCTTCGGCCATATATTATCTATGGCCTATCTTGGGGGCCGTGATGGTTTTGGACGCGAAGGGAGGGATACTGGTCGGGGTAATCTCTGCCTTCTTGTACCTGGTCTTGGTAGTTGTCCAGCGGTTGGGTTATCAGGTTCCCCCACTGCCATATAATCCCCAAAAAGAAGACCTTCTCACCGTTGGGTCTATTATCATGATGTTTTTTTTGCTGGCCTATTTGTCCTGGCTATCAAGTCAAAACCTGAGTAGGGCACTACAGAAAGCTCGTCAGGCGGTGCAGAGATCGCGAGAACTCAATGAGGCGCTGGAACAACGCGTTGCCGAGCGCACGCACAACCTGATGGCCGCCGCCGAGATCTCGCGTGCGACGGCCGAGATGATCGACGTGGAGTCTCTGCTCCCCCGGGTGGTCGAGATGGTGCGCGAGCAGTTTGACCTGTATTACGTGGGCCTCTTTTTGACCGACGGGGAGGGCAAGGTTGCCTGGTTGCGCGCCGGCACCGGCGAGGCGGGCCGCCGGATGATAGAGCAGGGCTGGCAGTTGGAGGTTGGCGGTGCATCGATGATCGGTCGCTGCACGGCCACCGGGCAGGCCGATATCCAACTCGATATCGGCGAGGCCGCTGTGCGCTTTAGCAATCCCCTCTTGCCCAGCACGCGCTCCGAGATGGCCTTGCCGCTGCGCTCGCGCGGCCGCGTGATCGGTGCGATGACCATTCAGAGCGACCGCCCGGCGGCATTTGATCAAGCTGATATTTCTACACTGCAAAACATGGCCGATCAGATTGCCGCGGTGATTTATAACGATCGCCTGTTTACCGAAGCACGTGCGGCGCTCGAGTCGTTGCAGGTCACGCAGCAGCGCTATCAGGTGCGCGCCTGGACCGAGTACGCCCAAACTGCTGAGGCGACCAGCTACGAGATGACTCAATCTGGCGTCGCCCCATTGGGCGACCGCGTGTTGCCGGAAATGCAACAGGCTGTGGCGCAGCAGCGACCGGTGATTCTGTCGCGTACACAGACGCAGAGTCAACATTCGGCTCTGGTGGCGCCGATCGCGTTCCGTGGCGGCGTGATCGGTGCACTGGGCATTCACGATGAGGATGGCAACCGCCAGTGGACCGAGCGGGACATTGCTTTGGTGCAGGCAGTGACCGAGCGGATGGGCCAGTTGGCAGATGGGTTGCGCCTGCTCGACGATACCCAACGCCGTGAGGCGCGCGAGCGTTTGACTCGCCAGATTTCCGACCATATCCGTGGCGCACTCACGGTAGAAGAGGCCGTCCAGCGCGCGATCAAGCAACTGGGCGATGCGCTGGATGCTGAGATGGTGGCGCGCATAGGGGTGGGTCAAGAACCGGTTTCTGGTTCGGCAGAGGAGAGGGGTTAATCATGGCGAAGGAACAGCTTGAAACAACTCCTGGCGGCATCGAACAGGGACAAGAGTGGCGCATTCGGCTGATTCGAATGGTGTTCTTGACTTCACTCATTGCCGCTGTTTTTGTTTTGGCGCTTTTTTTGATTCTGTGGATTCTCGACCCCCGGCCTGTGGCGTTGTACATGGTAGTCGTTGCTGCGGTGTTCATTGTGCTCGACGGGATCAGTTTTTGGTTGGCCCGCCGCCAAAGGCTGAATGCGGCGGTTGGCGTTTATTTGGCTGATCTGATCATCGGGCTAACGGTTGCGATTTATCTGATCAATGGCATCACCGGGCCGATGGCTATAGGTTTGGTTATGGCGGTGGTGATTGCCGGCTTGGTTGGCGATGTGCGTTCGTTGCGCCTGGTGGCACTGATCGCCGGTGGAATCTACTTGTTGATGGCGTTTCTAGAGGCTACCCAGGTATTGAGGCCAATCCAGGTGTTCGAAGCCGCAGGTTGGTGGGTCGAAGGTGGAATGTTTCTTGCCGTGTTCACGGTAACGGCCCTGGTGATCGGCGTTTCCACGACCCAGACCCAGAGTGCAATTTCTACTGCTCAACAGCGCGGCGAGGCGTTGGTCGAATCCAGCCGTCTGGCCCAAGCGGCTGCTCAGTCCGAGCGCGAAGCCCGTGAGCGGGAGGCGCATTCAGTCGCGCACCTGCGCGAGACGATAGCCGGATACGCCGAGTTTTTGGCGCACGTGTCCGCCGGGGATCATGAGGCGCGGGTCGACGTGGGCGAGTTGGATGAGACCGTTGAAGGCGACCGCGAACTGCACGCTCTGGGCGAATACCTCAACTCGACGGTGGAATCGCTGATTGCGGCGCTGACCGAGATGCAGGCCGTGCAGCGCCGCTACACGGCGCAGTCCTGGCAAGCTTTTGCGCAGCCGGGGCGCGCGCAGCAAGGGTTCAGATATCGCCAGGACCAACTCGCGCCCGCCGACGATGCCTGGATGCCTGAGATGCAGCAGGCTGCCATCGATGGGGCGGTGGTTGCGTCAAAAGACAACGTTGCCGTGCCCTTGATCGTCAACCGACAGGTGATTGGCGCCATCGGGGGCCGGCATCCCGGTGGCCGTCCGTGGACTGATGAGGAATTGGCTCTGATCTCGGACGTGACCGGCCAGCTCGCGCAGACGGTCGAGAGCCTGCGTTTGTTCGATGAGACCCAGCGCAATGCGACACGTGAGCGATTGATCGGTCAAGTGACCGGGCGCGTGCGCGAATCGTTGGACATGGAGGCCATGCTCCGGTCGGCGACGAGTGAAATACGGAGCGCGATGGGCCTCGACAAGGTGGCCGTGCGCCTGGTCGATCAAGACCGCGTTCCTGACAAGCCGACAGAGGCATAGGTCGAGGCAGCATAGAGATATTGAGGAGCGGTGACGATGGCACAATCGTCTCAAAACAATTCAAGTGCGGCGAACGCGCGTCCTCTTGGCAGGCGCAGGCGGTGGCTGAACATGGCCGACTGGCCAATCCTGGCACGTATTCTGGTGGGCGTTGTTCTGGTGTTGGTCCTGGTTTTGGGTATTTTGACCACATTTAACGTGCTGACCGTTCAATCGGACACTCGCGACGCGACCAGCCAGCAGTTTCAGGTGCTTGCGCGCGCTCAATTGGTGCAGTTGGGCGACTTTTTGTCCGAAAATGTCACCATCGTCCGTACCATTGCTTTGACGCGCCGTGTCCGCGAGGACTTGCTGCTGGCGCAGACTGGCTATCGTGCCCTGTCTCAATCCCAGATCGAACAACGGTTGCTGGGTCTGGATGCGCAGTGGCTTGCTGCTCCGGATAGCAGCCAGATGGTGCGGTCGATGATCGATCCCAGTTTGAATGGGCTGACCCGGCAATTGGTCGAGTATTTTAACGCTTTTCCAGATCATGTCGAAATTTTTGTGACCGATCTTTACGGCGGTTTGGTGGCGTCTACCGGGCGCACTTCGGACTATTATCAGGCCGACGAAGGGTGGTGGCAAGCGGCTTATCGCAATGGGGAGGGAGCGGTTTACATCAGCCAGCCCGAATATGACGAAAGTGCGGGATACACGGCGCTGGATATTGCCTTGCCTGTGCGCGACGATGATGGCACAGTGCTCGGCATTGTGCGCAGTACGCTGCGCGTTGAAAGTATTCAGGAACTGGTGAGTAAGCTCAAGTTCGGAGAAACCGGCCATGTGGCGTTGGCGAACGCGTTGGGTGTGGTCATTGCCGACCCGAATCCAGCGCATGTCGGCGAACAGTTGCCAGAATCCTGGTACGCGGCCGGCATTGTGCAATCCAACGGAGGGTGGGCCGCCCTTGTCGATGACGAGGGCGAGCGAGTTCTGGCCGGCTATGCCACATTGGGCGAGTATGAGAGCGATTACGCCGACGAGACCGAGGCTATTCGCAGCCTGGGCTGGATATTGTTTGTGCGTCAATCTCAGCAAGAGGCTTTGGAAACGGCTCGCAATGTGGTCTGGACCGGATTGGGCGTGGCTGGCCTTTCGTTGTTGATCGCCTTTGCGCTGGCTTTTGTGCTGGCCCGTTCGGTCTCGCAGCCGATCCGGCAGTTAGTCGATGTGGCGCGCCAGATGACCGGCGGTAATTTGCAGATACAGGTTCCCTTTCGGCGGCGAGACGAGGTAGGCGAACTGGCCCTCGCCTTTGAGGATATGGCCGGGCAGGTTCTGGGAATGGTCAATACGCTGGAACAGCGTGTCGCCGACCGCACGCGCAACCTGGAAACGGCGGCCGAAGTCTCCAGGGCGACTACGGCTGTGCTCGATCTGGATGTTCTGCTCCCGCAGGTGGTTGAACTGGCGCGCGAGCGATTCGGTTATTACTATGTAGGCCTGTTTCTGGTCGATGATCGCCGCGAGTTTGCCGTATTGCAGGCCGGCACCGGCGAGGCAGGCCACCAGATGATGGCTCAAGGATGGCAGTTGGCCGTTGGTGAGGGGTCGATGATCGGGCGTTGTGTGAGCCGCAACGAGGCCGAGATCGCCCTGGATGTGGGCGCTGCGCCTTCCCGGTTCGATAACCCTTTCCTGCCCGACACGCGCTCCGAGATGGCCCTGCCACTGCGCGCGCGCGGCTCTGCTGGCGACAGCGTCGTGATCGGTGCGATGACCGTGCAGAGCGCGCAGGCGGCGGCCTTTGACGAGGCCGATATTGCCCTGATGCAGACCGTGGCCGATCAGGTGGCGACGGCGATCAGCAACGCGCGGCTGTTCAGGCAGGCACAAGACAGTCTCGAAGCGGAGCGCCGGGCCTACGGCGAGCTGTCACAGCAGGCCTGGCAGGCTTTGCTTGCAGCGACACCCGACCTGGGTTTTGTCGAAGATGCAAATGGACTTGCACCAGTGGGGAACTATTGGGATGTCGAGATGATCGAGGCCGTGCAGCACGCCCAACCAGCAGCCGGCGGCGCAGCGGGTGAGCTAGATCCGAGAGCGCTGGCTGTGCCTATTCTATCTCGTGGTCAGGTGGTGGCGGTGATCGACGCGCATTTGCCCAAAGATGTCGGATCGTGGACGCCCGAACAGGTGCAATTGCTACAGTCGCTGGCCGATCAGTTGGGTGTGGCCCTGGAAAGCGCGCGCCTGTACCAGGACACGCAGCGCACAGCGGCGCGCGAGCGGCTGATCGGCGAGGTCACGGCGCGCGTCAGAGAGACGCTCGACGTTGAAACTGTGCTCCAGACCGCCACTGAACAGGTATTCCAGGCGCTCGGCCTGGACGAAGTGGTGATCCAGTTGGTGACGGAAGAGGATACAACGCCAAGTTAGCGTATGCCGAAGGTGCCAAGCCGACAGATAAAATGGTGGTGAATAACTATGACAGACACATCACGCGGAGAGTTGCAGGCAAGTCCTGAAACGATCAGTCGCCGTTCGGAAGCGGATGTTCAAGCCTGGCGACGGCAATTGGTGCGGGGCGCGTTCCGTGCCTTGTGCATTGTGGGTTTTTTGGCTTTGGTTGGAGGGTCGTACTCTGACTATACGACGCGGGGCGGGACGAGCATCCCATACTACGTCGGCGCTTATGTGTTATTGCTCCTCATCACATTTGTGCCGCGGGTGCCGTATATGCTCCAGGCCGGGGCACTCTTGTTCTTGCTCTATGGCCTGGGCATTTTCAACTTGATCAATTCTGGATTGGCCGGCGACGAGGGCATCTTTTTGCTAGCCGCTTTTACGCTGGCAGGGATGTTCTTTGGACGGCAAGGCGCCGTCCCTATGCTGGTGTTGTCTGCCTTGACCCTGGTCGCTGGAGGCGTAGCCTGCTCGACCGGCGCGCTTGACACAAACTCACAAGCTTTTGTGGCCAGCAACACCAATCTGTTCTCGTGGATCAGCACCGCCATTGTCTTTATTACGGTTGGCAGTTTGATCGCCTTCTCGCAAAACGTCATCTTTAATCGCCTCACCAGTTCTTTGGCGGGCAGTCTTGGCCTGACACAGCAGTTGGAAACTGCGCGTGCGAACCTGGAGAGAGGCGTGGAAGAACGCACGCAAGAACTGGCGCGCCGGTCTCGCTACCTGGAAGCTACCGCCGCCGTCGCGCGTGAAGCGGGTACGACGTTAGAATTGCAAGCGCTATTGCCGAATGTGGTCAGTGCAGTCAATCAACAATTTGGTTTCTATCATACCGGCATCTTTATGCTCGATCCCGGCGGCGAATGGGCCGTGTTGACCGCTTCTTCCAATCCCCTGGTTGCTCAATCACTCCCGGATGGCTTGCGCTTGCGCGTTGGCGAGCAGGGCATTGTGGGCCTGGTGGCTAGACGCGGCGCGGCATACGTCGCAGCGGACGTGCGAGACGATGCCGCTTATGTTGGCATTGCGGCTTTGCCCGATACACGCTCCGAAATAGCTTTGCCGCTTCGGGCGCGCGGGCAGATCATCGGCGTGCTCGATGTGCAAAGCGAACAACCGCAAGCTTTTGGCAACCAAGAGGCCGCCGTGTTACAAATCCTGGCCGATCAAGTGGCGCTGGCTATTAGCAACGCCAGACTTTTTGAGCAAGCTCAGTCCAGCCTTGAAGCCGAGCGCCGACTCTATAGCAAAGTCAGTACAGAGGCATGGAAAAAGCTGTTAGGCGCTCAGAAAAGCCTGGGCTTTCGCAGAAACAGGCAAGGTCTTGACATAGCCGGCAACACCTGGCGGCCTGAAATGAGGACGGCCGTACAGACCGGTAAGACTGCGATTGATCAGGCGCAATCTGTCGCCCTGGCGGCGCCTATCAAAGTGCGTGATCAAGTCATCGGGGTCATTAACGTGCGCAAGCGCCAAGACGCAGACCAGTGGACGCTGGAACAGGTGTCAGTGATTGAAACTTTGGCCGATCAGTTGAGTGTGGCTTTGGAGAGCGCGCGGCTGTATCAGGACACGCAGCGCCGCGCGGCGCAGGAACAGTTGACGGGTGCGATCACGGCACGGATGCGCGAGTCGCTCGACCTCAACGCCGTTTTGCAAACCGCTGTGCGCGAGATGGGGCTGGCTCTGGATGTGGACGTGGTGGAGGTGCGACTGGGCACGGGAGACGGCATCTCTGATGTTATCCGGCCGGAGGAGGTGCGCCCATGAGCCTTGATCTCGTGCTCCGGGTTTCGAGTTTTGCCTTGTCTCTGATCGGGTTCGTTCTTGCTTTGTATGTGTTGGTGCTCAACGTCTGGAATACGGCCAATCGTCATCTGAGCCTGTTGTTCCTGGTTTTTGCGCTGGATACCCTTTTTATCGGCCTGATCTTGGCACCGTCCGTGACCCGTGACGACGCCATCCCGCTGACCTACGGGCTGGGGGCGACGGCGACGCCATTTCAGATCGCCTTGTTCCTGCTCACCGTCGTCTTGCTCAAACCGGCGTGGATGCGTGGGCGCTGGCGCTGGCTTTGGTGGCCTTTGTATGCCTTGATCCTTCTGCCTGGACTGCTGACCTTTCTGGACGTGAATCTGGGCACGCGGCTTTGGTATACCGGACTGGATGCGGGGTATTCGGGCGGGTTTGTTGAATTGAGCGAATATGCCGCCGGTAGTCTGGCCGTGCCGATCCGGATGTTCAGTTTCGCCGTCGTATCGCTGGTTTCACTCCTCGTAGCATTGTACGTGGCCTGGCGGGATAAGCGAGCCTCGCCCGAGACGCGCCGGCTGGCCTGGCTGCTCTTTGGCTCGCAGCTTGTGGCAACGGTGGTTCAGCTCGGTCTCCGAGGCATGTCTGGAACATTGGCTACTCTGGGAGCCAGCACGGTGTATGTGGTGCTCTATGGCTACGCGTCGTTTCAGCAGATGATCTCGGAGCGGCGCTTGCAGCGCGGCCGTCTGCAAGTGCGGTTGGTTCTGCTCGTGCTGGCAATTGTCGTGCCGATGTTGCTGGCGATCTCGTTTTTGGGAAGCACGCTGGCTTCCAATGCACTTGATGAGGTGACCGACAAACAGCTTGCGTTGATTAATAATGGCCTCAAGAGCGGCGTCCGAACCTGGCTGACGCTGAACATCCAGACCTTGCAAGAACTTGTCTCCTTACCGGACATCATCAGTATGGATCCGGATCAACAAACACCAGCGTTGCAGGCTGTGGATGTCGCGCATCCACAAACATATCTGGTGATGACAATGGATACCAGTGGAATGAATGTCGCCCGCAATGATGAGGCCGATTTGCGTAGCTATAGCGATCGCATTTATTTTACCGGCGCTATGTCGGGTCGCACGACCCTGCAGGCGATTGTGAGCCGGACCACGGGCAATCCGGCTCTGGCGATGGGAGCCCCCATTCGGAATTCGTCTGGCCAGATCATCGGTGTGGGCGCGATCGCCAGCGAGTTGGGTGAAGTTTCAGATCAGGTCAGTGCAGGCAAAGTCGGGGAAACCGGTCAGACCTTTGTGGTTGACGAGGGCAACAATATCGTCGCGCACTCGGATCGTGCTGTCGTAACTCAACCCGAATTGGTCGACGCGACCGAGTTTCCGCCCATTGTTCGTTTGCGGCAAAGCGGCGCCGGTTATTTGACTTTTACCGATGGGCAGGGGATACGTTGGCGCGCCTATGTGGATCAATTGGAAAACGGCTGGGGTGTTGTCGTGCAGCAGCAAGAGTCGGAACTCCAAGGGGGTCTGCAAACTTTTGGCAGTGTCTCGACGGTGGCTATCTTGCTCGGCGCCGTGTTGATGGCCGCTTTTCTTGCCTTTGCGATGCGCCAGGCGTTTCAGCCGGTGAATACGCTGACCTCGACGGCGGTAGCGATCACCGCCGGCGACTTGACGCGGGAAGCGCCGGTGGAGAGTGAAGATGAACTGGGCGCGCTGGCGCGCGCGTTCAACAGCATGACCGCCCAGTTGCGCGATTCGATCGGTACTTTGGAAGGACGTGTGGCTCGGCGAACGGCCGACCTGGAACAGCGTTCCCGATATTTGCAGGCCTCGGCCGATGTAGGGCATGCGGCGGCTTCGATCCTCGACGCGAATCAGCTTGTGCAGCAGGTGGTCGAGGTGATCCGCGAACGGTTCGAGTTGTATTATGTGGCCCTGTTTACGGTGGATGAGAGCGGCGAGCAGGCCGTGTTGCGTGCTGGAACCGGCGAGGCCGGACGGGCACGCCTGGCGCGCGGTTTTCAACTACCCCTGACTGGCGGCTCCTCGATGATTGCCTGGTGTATTATCAATGCCCAGGCGCGCATCGCGCAGCAAGCCGAAAAGGACGAGGTGCGGTTGGTTTCGCCTGAATTGCCGGATACCCGCTCGGAGGTAGCCCTGCCGCTGCGTTCGCGTGGGCAAGCCATCGGCGCGCTGTCGCTGCAAAGCGATCACCCGAATGCCTTTGATGAGGCTGCGTTGACCGTTTTGCAGGTTATGGCCGACCAGGTGGCCGTCGCGCTGGACAATGCGCGGCTGTTCGCCGAGAGCGAATCGGCACTTGAACAAGCGCACCAGGCCTATGGTGAGCTTTCACAGCGCGCCTGGGCCGAACTGCTGCGCGCTGGGCAAGCGACAGGCTATCGCTATGAAAAGCGCACCGTCACGCCGGCAGAGGGCGAATGGCGGCCCGAAATGCTTCAGGCCGCGCAGTCTGGACAGTCAGTGGTTGCGAGGGGAGACGAGGCTGTGCTGGCTGTGCCGCTCAAGGTGCGTGATCAGGTAATCGGTGTGCTAAACCTGCGCCGGGCTTTGCCAGACAAGGTTTGGACGGAAGAAGAGAACGCACTGGTCGAGTCATTGGCCGAGCAGTTGGGCGTGGCCTTGGAGAGCGCGCGTCTCTACCAGGACACCCAACGCCGCGCGGCGCAGGAACAGCTATCGGCGCAGGTGACGGCCCGCATGCGCGAGTCGTTGGATGTGGAGACCGTACTCAAGACGGCGGTCAACGAGATGCGCCAGGCCTTGGGCCTGGAGAGCGTGGCTGTGCAACTGGCGAGGCCGGAGACCGCGGGCAATACGGACGAGAGCCTAGCCGAGGAGGAACGAGGGTATGTTTAAGCGCATCGGGCAATTTCTCGCTCCGCCGGTGTTCGAGGGGGACGAAGACAAAACCCAGGCAGCTAATCTCGCCAATACGATTGTGTTGGCGACTATCGTGACGATTACGTTAGCATCGGTGCTCGTTGTTGTGACATTGCGAAACTATCTGCTTATGGGCCTTGTTTTTGTCAGCATGACTCTGCCATTAACGATCGCGCTGCTTATGATGCGCCGTGGTTATGTGCGGGCGGCCGCGCTGCTCACCACGATCATGTTGTGGTTGGTGTTGGTTGTGATGGGGTTTTTCATTGGCGGCGTTATCAACACAAGTTTTATTGCTATTACGCTGGTGATTATCATCGCCGCCCTGCTGCTTGGAGGGCGCGCCGCGGTAATCTTTACGGGAATGAGTATTGTGGCTGTGACTCTCACCTTTGTCAGTGAAGTAGTTGGGGTTTTACCGCCGCCATTGGCTCCTAACCAGCCTGTCAATTATTGGGTGGTCTATGTCGTGACTTATGCGATTGCCGCCACGCTTTTATACCTGGCGATGCGCAACCTGACAGAGTCTATTCAACGCGCCCGGCGGCTCACGGCCGAGTCGGAAGCGCAAAGGGGGCAGCTGCAAACCCTGGTGCGCGAGCGCACTCAAGACTTGGAGCGTAACGCGAGCTATTTGCGCGCGACAACCGCTATAGCACGCGAGTCGGCGGCGGCAGAGGGCGATCCGCAGACGTTGCTTGCGCACGCGGTCGACGTGATCGGCACACAGTTTGGGCATTATCACGTGGGCATCTATGTGCTAGACGCCTTGAATGAGTGGGCCGAGTTGCGCGCCGTATTTGGTCAAGGACAGCAGTTGTTGGCGCGGGGGTTCCGTCTACGGGTGGACATCGAAGGGATGATCGGCGACGTCGCGCGTCGCGGCGTGTACCGCCTGGCCAGAGATGTTAGCCAGGATTTTGCTTATGTGTATGTGGATGATATGCCCGATACACGCTCTGAATTGGTCATTCCGCTAAAAACCGGCGATCAGGTCGCCGGCGTGCTGGACGTGCAAAGCGCCCAGGTCGATGCATTTACAGACCAGGATGTGCAGGTACTGCAGGCGCTGGCCGATCAGGTGGCTATTGCACTCAGTAACGCGCAGCTGCTTGAACAAGTTCGGCAGGCGATCGCGGCAGAGCGGCAGATGTATGGGGCGCAAACCGGCGAGGCGTGGCAACGCCTGACCGGCGCGCGGCAGGCGTTGGGCTTTTACAGCACTGAGCAAGCGACGATCCTGGCAGGCGACTTGTGGCAGCCGGAGATGAAAGCGGCCTTGCAGACCGGCGGCACGATTCAGGATACACACGACGCCCGGCGGCTGGCTGTGCCGGTCAAAGTGCGAAATGAAGTGATCGGGGTTATTGACTTTGCCAAGCCCGGTGAAGGCAGCGTGTGGACAGCGGAGGAAATCACGCTGGTGGAATCATTGACCGAGCAGTTGGGTGTGGCTCTGGAAAGCGCGCGCTTGTACCAGGACACGCAGCGCACAGCGGCGCGCGAGCGGGTCATCGGCGAGGTGTCCGGGCGCATTCGTGAGACGCTGGATATGGAGACGATGTTGCGCACGGCGGCCGAGCAGATGCGGCAGGCGTTGGATTTGGAGGATTTGGTCGTCCGATTGGCGTCACCGGATGCTAAGCACTAGATTATCACTTTGTGCAGCTTTTGTACGTCAATGTCAGCAGGAACGGCTAGAAAAGGAGACAAGAATGATGAGTAAAAACGGACCCAAGTTTTGCCTGATCGTTGCTATCCTATCCATTGTGGCTGGGCTGCTCGTGAGTGCTTGTGTGCCAGCCAAGCCAAAAACTTTTACTATTGGTGTGGTCAACACGGTTGCTTCCTTGAATCCTTTAGTGGAAGGTTTCAAGAGTAGCATGGTCAAGTTCGGCTACGTGGAAGGCGAAAATGTCACTTACTTGTACGAGGGCCCGGTCAGCAGGGATCAGGTTGAAACCGTGGTTCAAGGGCTGGTTGCGTCCAGGGTGAATCTGATCTTGTCTGTTACCACGCCGGCTGTGCTGGTCACGAAAGAGGCAACTGCCGAAAGTGATCTGCCAGTCGTATTTGCGGTCGTGATCAATCCGGTAGGGGCTGGCATCGTGGCGAGCGCGGAACGTCCGGGGGGTAACATGACCGGCGTGGAATCCTCTTTAG
>JAFGEY010000186.1 GCA_016931365.1 Anaerolineae bacterium | reverse complement strand
TCGCACGAGCGGATCAGGCTGCCCAGGTTGCCGGGGCTTTGCGGGCGGTCGACCAGGACGACGAGCAAGTGTTCCGAGATCGGCACCCGCGCCAGGTCATCCTCGGCCTGACGTACCACCGCCACCAGTTCCGATGATTCGCTGCGCTGGCTGATCCGCTCCATCAGGTAGG
Source organism: Anaerolineae bacterium (assembly GCA_016931365.1). Next base: position 11,387 of record JAFGEY010000186.1, on the reverse strand, counting down.
CATTGACCGGCAGGTGCACGCGAAGGTCAGTGCGCGCGACGACCCCCTGCGCCCAGTCCGACAGATCGCACTCCGGGCAGTAAATCAAACACTCGATCTCCCAGCCGTACTCATAAGCCGCATTGATCGCCCGCACACCTTCGACGAAAAACTGCCGGTAGCGCTGGCGCATGCGCCGCCGGTCGACCAGACCCAGCACATGCTTGATTTTGGGGTTCTGGGCCGAGGTTATGATCACCGTAGCGCCTCCAGGATCGCCTCGTAGGCCTGCGTGCGCAGCCGGAAAATGCCCTCCCAATCGCGCCCATAGTAAACGCGGTTGGTGAACAGCGCCACCGTCAGGTTCAGCGCCGGGTAGCAGCGCAGCGACGTGCCGGTATAGCCGGTGTGCCCGAACGCGCCGTCGTCATACAACACCCAGCCCAGCCCTCGCCGCGTGTTCTCAAATTGAACCTGTCCAGCAATGCTTTCGGCGATCAGTGCAGCATCGATTAACTTGGTCCCGTTCCACAAACCACCGTTCAGATACAACTGCCCCAGCGTGGCGACCGCCTGCGCCGTGGCGAACAGCCCGGCGTGCCCGGCCACACCGGCCAGCCCTGCTGCATTTTCGTCGTGCACCTCACCGAGCAAACGCCGGTCGCGGATCGTACTGTACTCGGTCGGCACGATTCGATCCTGGGGAACGCCGCGGGCCAGCGGATTGAACCACGCCTGATCGTCGATGCCCAGCGGTTCAAGCACCAGACGCCGGATGGCCTGCTCGAGCGGCTCACCGGCCAGCCGCGCCACCGCCTCGCCAAGCAAGATCAAGCCCAGGTCGCTGTAAACCAGTTTCTCGCCGGTGGGATAGATAAAGGGATAGTCGTATAGCTTTTCCATCCGCGCCGTGCGCAATTCGGGCGAAATCTCGGCCGGCGCGCGGCCTGCCGTGTCTTCGATCTCGCCACACACCGCCCGCCACGCCGCCAGCCCCGATGTGTGAGTCAGCAAATGGCGAAAGGTAATTTTGTCCCGATCGACGGTTCGCGCCCTAAAAGCTGCGTCGGCATCGATCGGTCGCTTGGTGATCGGGTCTTCCGCGCCGCCGATGGGGTGTAGCCCGCTGAACCGGGGCAGCACCTCGCGCACCGGCGTGTCGACCGTCACCCGGCCCTGCGTCGCCAGCCGCAAAAAAGCGGTCAAGGTGAACAGCTTGGTCAGCGAGGCCAGGTCGAAAACACTGTCCGGCTGCGTGGGACGCTGCGCATCCAGCGGATCGAGATGCCCATAGGCGCGCTCGAAGGCCGGGTTTCCTCCCTGGGCGATATGCAGCGCCATCGACGGCGCGACTCGGCCCAAGTATTGGCGCATCAGATCATCGACCAATGTCCACACCCTCTCCGGCAGACTGGCGCGGATTTGAGCGGCCAACCGATCGAGCGTTTCGCGCGGCGGGGTGTGAGCCGGCCAGCGAATGAGGATCGAATCGGCTTGATAGCGCGGCACCAGGTGCAGATGCAAGTGAAAAACACTCTGCTGCGCGGCGCGTCCGTTGGCCTGGAACAAGTTGAGGCCGTCCGGCCGGATTGCTGCCCGGATCGCCCGCGCCACGCGGGTAGCCACCTGCATCATGTGTGCAGCCAGATCGTCGTCCAGGTCGTAGATCGTCTCTATGTGACACCGCGGCATCACCAACACCTTGCCCGAATTGGGCTGGTTGAGGTCCATAAAAGCCATCACGGATTGATCTTGATAAACCACGCTCGCCGGCGCCTGTCCGGCAGCGATCTGGCAAAAGACACACTCAGATTGTTTAAGCATTATGCTGCACCCTGAACCATCATATTGACAAATTATGCTAATTGAATACAATTGTGACGGCAAAGAAATGGAGATAGTGGCATGGACGAAACGGAGCAGGCGCTGCGAGAAGAGATCGCGCAGCTCAAGACCTTGCTTGAGATCGGCCGGATCATCAACTCAAGCCTCGACCTCGATCAGGTGCTGCACATCATTGTCAATTCGGCAGCCAAACTGCTCGACTGCGAAGACTGTTCGATCACCCTGGCCGACCGGGAAAACGGGCAATTGCGACTGGTCACCTCGGCCAAACTGCTCAAGGAGCAGATCGGGCCGATAGCCATCCCCTTACAGGGCAGCATCGCCGGTTGGGCCGTCCTTCACGATGAGCCGGTTTCGGTACAAGACCCGCAAAACGACCCCCGCTTCTTCGACCAAATTGATCGCATCAGCGGGAACACCACGTACTCGCTCCTGGCAGTGCCCATGCATTTCAAAGAACACGTCATCGGCGTGATCGAGGCGATCAACAAACAATCCGGCTCATTCACTGCTGCCGATGTCGAACAACTGTCTATTCTCAGTGCGCAAGCCGCCGTCGCCATCGAAAATGCGCGTCTGATCTGCGAGCTGAAAAAGACAAGCCGCAAACTCGACGCACTCAATCATCAGTCTCCGTCCTCTTGAGTCAGTTTCTCAATTTCTGCCAGCACGTCATCCGGCAGGGGCACCACACCGCCCATCTTGCCAAAGAAAGCGATGGAAGCCGCGCACTGCGTCGCCAGCCGCACATCTTCAAGCATTTGACCGGCGTTCAACTCGAATACGAGCAGTTTTTTCCCCTGTGCTGCTTTGCCTAATGCCCGGTACGGGTACGGAAAAACCGTGATCGGGCGAAACAATCCCACTTTGATCCCCTTGTCGCGCGCGTGATGGATCGCCGTCTTGGCGATGCGCGCCGCCGTGCCAAAAGCGACGATCAAAATCTCGGCGTCATCGGCCAGAAAGAGTTCCCAACGCTGTTCGTTCTCGACAATCTCTTTGAGACGCGCCTGCAAGCGCAGGTTGACCGCTTCCAGATTGGTTTCACCCAGATACAGCGACGTGATCACGCGCTTGGGGCGGCCTTCACTGCCGCGCAGCGCCCAATCCCAGTCCATACGTTTTAAAGGCCGCATTGCCGGCAACTCGACCGGCTCCATCATCTGACCGAGCATCCCGTCGGCCATTACCATCACCAGAGTGCGATACTTTTCGGCCAGATCGAAAGCCAAAATGACGTGATCGACTGTCTCCTGGATCGTCGCCGGGGCGAGGACGAGGGAATGATAGTCGCCATGCCCGCCCCCTTTGACCATCTGGGTGTAATCACTCTGTGCTGGCTGGATGTTGCCCAGGCCCGGCCCGCCGCGCATCACATTGACCAGCACCGCCGGCACTTCGGAGCAGACGATGTACGAAATGCCTTCCTGCATCAGGCTGAATCCTGGACTGGAAGTCGAGCTCATTGCCCGCACACCGGCCGTCGCCGCGCCATAAATCATATTGACTGCGCTCACCTCGCTTTCGGCCTGAACGAACGCGCGCCCCAACTCGGGCATACGCCGCGCCATATATTCGAGCACCTCGGTCTGCGGCGTGATCGGGTATCCATAATAGGCTTCGCACCCGGCGCGCACTGCGGCCTCGGCGATGGCTTCGTTGCCTTTCATCAGAATTTTCGCCATATTGCTCCCCCTCACTCCGCCACCGGCGTCGGCTCACGCTCGGCCTTTTGCCGGCGCGTCCTGTACACTGTAATCGCCACATCGGGACACATCGTCGCACAATTGGCGCAGCCCACGCACTGCCCTTCTGGATCAACCTGCTCTGCCGGGCGGTAGCCCTTGGCGTTAAACCGGTTCGAGATGCGCACCAGGCTGTACGGACAAACCTGGGTACATAATCCACAGCCCTTACAGCGATCTTCATCGATCACGATTCGGGACATAAAAACAACCTCCTGAGTTTTAGAGACCCTAAAGGTTTCTCCAAACCTTTAGGGTCTTACTTGGCATCAAACATCAAAAAAAAGCGGTGAATGACCAGCAGGGGCACATCTAAAGCCTGCCGATCCACCGCGTGGGCCAGTTTTTCGCCGACAGCTACCAGCGACACCGGCACGCCCAATGCCTCAGCACAGACCAGCACATGACGATGCCCCTGCCAAAAGAGATCGGGCGTGCTCTCGGACATCATGTTGGGATTGCTGACCAGCGTCGACACGCGCAGCCGCGCGCTCTGCTCGATCTCGCGCACCGCTGTCAACACGCCCTCGGCAGTGTCCATAAAAGGCCGGTAGGGGTTGACCACAAAATGCATCGCGTATCCCCGCCGGATAATGGTCGGCGCGTACTGCGACAGGGCGCGCGCGCCCTGCACATCGCCGCCCACGTCGAGCAACGCCGGGCGTCGGGTTTGCTCCAGCGCGCCCAGAATATACGGGCTGATCGCTGGCAGGTCAACATACCGCCCCACTTCAAAGGGTGAAACGACTTCCACTCCGCGCTGCGCCATTTCGGCAATTTTGTCGCGCGTACGAAAATAGGGCGTGACAATATCCAGATCGACAAGCAGCGGCTCCAAACCGAGATCGGCCAACTGTAGCGCATAGTTGAGTGCGATCTCGGTCTTGCCGCTGCCGAATCGACCTGTAAACAGGGTGATATTGGGTTCAGATGACGTCATTGTCCTCAAAAATTTCCATGTGCGCAGTCGGTACGCCGTTGGCGCATCGCTTCGTTAAAAGCCTCCGACTGGCCGCGCGGAACGCTCAACGACTGCCAGTCGCCCCCTCGAAAATGGCGCGCTAAAAAAACTACTTGCCCCACGTGATAGGCATAGTGACTCAACTGGCGGTTGATCGCACGGATGACCACGTGCTGTTCGCCCCGGATGGATACCTCCTTTGTCAGATCGGCTTCATCCAGCGCTTCGACGGCCTCAAACAGATAGCGCCAACCGGCCTCCCAGCGCGCCACCAACTCTTCGCGCCCCTGTGTCTCGATCACAAATTCGGCGTCGCGATGGCGATCTGGCTTTTCTCCATCCGAGATCAAAAAATCCTGCCAGCGAGAGCGCATATTGCCGGCGATGTGCTTGACGATGATGGCGATGCTGTTCGATTCATCATCCGGCACGGCGAAAAAGGCTCGATCATCAATCTGCGCCATCGCCCGATCGGCGAGCGACTTTAGGTAGCGGAAGCGGCGGATCACGTCGTCAAGATAGATGGAAGCCAAAGAGTCGGCCATCGCCCATTCAACCTTGGCACACGCGCCGCGCGCAGGGCAAAAAGGGCAGTTCCAGCTCTCGCCCCACCGCCTGCGACATCCGCTCAATCAACCCGGCCAGGTCGCCGGCGACCAACTTGGGCCGATCATTGATCGACACGGTTGAAAATGCGGGCGAAAACTGCGCAAAGAGGTCGTGATAGGTTTCGTCGCCGTACACGGGCACGCCCCGGCAGATCAGCAGCGCGATATCGTCAACCTGGGCTTCGATCAACGAGGTATAGGGGTCTGGAGCCGCATCGGGCAGCAGGAGCAGGTCGGCCTCGTATCCCGGCGCGATCTTGGCGCGTCGATCTTGGAGCATCAACGCATAGGCCGCGCGGGTGGTCACCAACTCGACCAACCACTGCGGCGACGGGTCCTGGCCTGACTGCTCACGGTAGACGCGCCGGGCCACGCGCAGTTCGTCGAGCGGGTGGAGGCTGCCGGTGAGCGAGCTGTCAGTGCCAAGGGTGATGTTGACGCCCGCCCGCAGCAGCGCAGGGATGTTGGCTGTCTGCCCGTATAAATACAGGTTCGATTCGGGACACCAGCACACACTCGCGCCAGCCTGGGCCATCTGCTTCATATCGTCGGGTCTAAGAGCGATACCGTGGACAATCATCGTGTTGCGCCCCAACGCATCGTAACGCAGCAGCACATCGAGTTCAGCGGCAGTTTCCAGGTCCAACCCTTCGGCGAGGTGAATGATGTACGGCTGCCCGTCTCGCGCGGCGCGGCCAAACTCGCTGGGCACGTCATCGCCCCACTTGGTCAACTCGCGGGGCGTCCAGGTGCGCCCGTATTGGTACAGGACGTGAACAGGATGGCGGGTATAAAACTCGGGGCCATCGATGCGAAAGAAATGATCGGCTATGGTGGTCACACCGGAGAGCAGATTGCGGTACATACCCAACTCGTACACGTCTTCGACCGAGTTTTGCTCTCGATCATAGCGTACGGGGCTTCCATCGAGGTCGGCCAGCCACTCGTAGACGTTGGTATAAGGCCGATTTGGCCCCACGCGCGGCCACCAGGTGCCGTTGAGGTGATCGTGTGCGTTGATCAGGCCAGGAAAAGCCAGCAATCCGTGCAGATCGAACGCAGGTGCATGTGCTTCTAAAGCAGCAATATACCTCCCCGATACGGTGAGTGCGGCCTCAACTTTCACCTGATCCGGCGTGACCAGCGTCACGCCGCTCACACTGTATACCCTGTCACTCATACCCAGCCCCCACAACCTGTCCGAATCTCAATCACAATGTCATCACCACACCCAGCGCCAGCGAATCCAGCTTGGCCTCCGGCGGATCGGAGCGCGAAGGCAAGATCAGCGGCACTTGAGCTCCTACCACCACACCGGCCATCGTACAGCCACCAAAATAAATGATCGCTTTGGCCATCAGATTCCCCGCCTCGATATCCGGCGGGATCAAAATGTCAGCATATCCGGCTACCGGGCTGCTAATGCCCTTGATCTGGGCCGCCCCGGGCGAAATGGCGTTGTCGAGCGCCAACGGCCCATCGATCAGCGCGCCGGTGATCTGACCCCGATCGGCCATCTTGGCCAGCGCCGCTGCCTCGATGTTGGCCGGCATCTTGGGATTGACCATCTCGTTGGAGGCCAGCACGGCCACCTTGGGCAGCTCGATACCTAACTTGTGGGCCACGTATACGGCATTACGGATGATGTCGGCTTTTTGCTCCAACGTCGGCGCGACTACCACCCCGGCATCGCTGATCAACAGCATCCGCCCCAAAATCTTGACTTCGAAAACGGCCACATGGGTGAGCAACCCACTGCCGCGCAGCCCAAGCTCTTTGTCCAGCGCGGCCCGCAAAAAAGTCGCCGAATCGACTTTGCCTTTCATCGCCACGTGCGCGCGGCCTTCGGTCACCAAAATCATCGCCCGGCGCGCAGCAGCGATCAAATCCGGCTCGTGGACGATCTCCATCGCAGACAGGTCAATGCCTTCCGCCGACGCCACGTCCTGGATCGCCGGCTCGTCACCAACCAGGATGATCTCGGCAAGGCCCCGCACTTTGGCCTCATTTGCGGCCTGGAGCACCGTACTTTGCTGCGCACCGACCACCACAACCGTGCGCCGCTCGCCTGCCTGGGCCGCAGCGCGCAAATCACTGAATCCCAGAATCGCCATTGATTCCCCCTTTATACGTTATGGTTCGTGGCTAACCTCAATGTCGGCCACGGGAACGGTAAAGCTAAATGTGCTTCCCTCGCCGAACACGCTTTGCACGTCGACCGTGCCGCCGTGCGCCTCGATGATCTCTTTGACGATCGCCAGTCCCAATCCGGTGCCGCCGAAACGGCGCTTGCTCGTGCCATCGACCTGGTAAAATCGCTCCCAGATTTTGTCCAGCTTGTCATCTGGAACGCCGATCCCCGGATCGATCACCTCGGCGCGGATAAAGTCGCCGTCGTTGCACAACCGAACCCGGATTTCGCCGCCTTCCGGGCTGAATTTTATCGCATTATGGATGAGATTGTCAAAAACCTGGTTCAGGCGAAGTCGATCGCCCAACGCCGGACATAACTCATCTTCAAAGTCTTCGACCAGGCGCAATCCACCACGTCGAGCTGCCTCATCTGCCCCCTGGATCGAGACCCGCGCCACCTGACTCAAAGACAAAGGTACCAGATTTAATTTTTCCCGCTCCAGGCGTTGAAGCGAGAAAATATCGCCGATGAGGTGAATGATCGAGCTGGTACGGTCGGAGACAATCTGGAACTTTTCGCGCTGCATTTCATTCAACGGGCCGAGCGTGCCCGCAAGCAGCAAATCGACATAGGCCTTGATAAAGGTCAGTGGCGTGCGCAGTTCGTGCGACACGTTTTGCACAAACTCGGACTTGAGGCGGCTGGCCTCTTGCAACTCTTGATAGGCCTGCTCGAGTTTTTCCGCGCGTTCTTTGATGTCCTCGTACAGTCGCGCATTGTCGATTGCCACGGCCACCTGCGCGGCAGCGATAGAGAGCAGTCGCCCCTCATCGGTAGAAAAAGCATCGACCTTGTTGTCGTCAACGCTGAGCGTGCCGATCACCTTGCCTTTGACCATCAACGGCACGACAAACAGAGAACGCACCGATGGGTCAAAGACGATAAAATGCTCGTCATTGTACGTATCTGGAATGTACAACGGCCGGGCCTCTTGGGCCACAATGCCGGTGATGCCTTCTCCCAGGTGCATCCGCGCATCGCGTTGCCAGCGCGGCTTGATGCCATCTGAAGCGCGAATTTCGAGATACTTTGTTTCTTCGTTATACAAAAATATAACGCTGCTCCGGCAATTGAGCACGCGCCGGAGCGTGGTCACAATCGCATCAAGGACGACATCCAGGTCCAGCGAATAGGATACTTCATTGGCCAGAGTATACAGTGTTGAAACTTCGGTCAATCTTTGGTTGACCGTGCTGTAAAGCTGCGCGTTTTCAATGGCAATCGCCGATTGGTTGGCAAATGCACTCAGCAAAGAAATGCCACGCCCGACAATTTCGGAGTGATGGCCGCCTGCAAACAGGCTGCCGACCAGCTTGCCGCGCGCCAGGAGTGGCACGATCGCCACGGTTTCGATGTGCAACGCGCGCTCGAACAATTGCAAGGCGTCGGAACGGCCAAGCGCATCAAACAGATCGCCAAGCGAGTGTGTAGTTGTAATCCGCCCTTGAGAAACGGCCCGGACGATCGATGTGGACTCGCTCTCAAGAGAAATAGGCACGCCCTGTAAGGCTGTGGTCAGATAGATATGTTCGGGCGAATTCTCATCCAGGCTCGTTCCCGCCGCGCGGATAACCAGGACATTGCTCTTTTCGTCGACCACGGCCAGCATCGCCATTTCGTAGCCCAGGCCGGCGACCAGACCGTTGACAATCACCTGGTAAACGTTGCGCAGGTCAAGGCTTGACTGCAAGAGACTACTCAAGTCTTGCAGTGCCTGCATCTCACGGTTGGCCTGCTGAAGCTCTTGAAGCTGATACTTGGTTTGTTGATGGAGGCGGACGTTCTCAATGACGACCGCAGACTGATCGGCCAATGCTCGCAAACTTGGCAGATCAGCGTCATCAAAAGCCAACACTTGCTGGCACTGCAAACATAAAACGCCCAGTATTTGGCCCTGGACGATCAGCGGCAAGCTGACCCACGACCCCGTATCGGCCTGAAAAATGCGGTCGGTTTCCATCGGCCATCGATCTCGCTCAGCCGCGCAGTCTCGGATCAACAAAGGGCGCGCATTGCGGATCGTCCACCCAACCAGCCCCTGCTCTTGATCGTAAGCCCAGGGCTCAACCGACATCAACTCACCATTGTGAAAAACGAGTTGGGGAAGCAGTTGCAGCGACTCGGGCTCGTACAGCACGAGCGCAAACGCAGAAAAGGAAAACAGGCGTCTGACCTGATTGTAAACCAGTTCGATCACCTGGTCGACATCCGCTGTCAAGGACCCGGCGGTGCCAATGCAATGCAGGACATCTATCTCGTCGCTTTGGCATTCCAGTGACTCACGATAAGCCTCACACTCGGCGATCAGTTCGCGATAGCGGGTCATGTCCTTGTATGTCACCTGGGCAGCGACGATCACGCCGTCGCAAAAAACCGGCTGGGCATCAAACTCACCGATGACGATCGCGGCATCTTGAGTCACGAGCCGAGTTTGCCAGTTGACGGGCGTGCCTTGTTCAAAAAGCAGGCCAAGCTCACTCGAGGTTTGAGAACGCGAATCTGGAGTGAGCAAACTGTCCAGCTGGACACCGATCAAAGAATCGGCAGGTTTGCCTATCCACTCACAAAACCATCGGTTGACAAATAAAAAACGCCGCTCCCTGTCGATGACCAAGACACCTGCCTGGACACCTTCTACAAGGTCAAGCGTGGGAATGGGCGACATAACAACTTGATCCACCTTGGTATCGGTTTGATTAGCCATACACAAGGAGCCTTTGTATAAATTCAGCGCCATCTATACCAAAACACCACTACCCCCGCTGCCACCCCCAGAAAATCGATTTCACACAACACTTGAGCCGCCTCAAGACTCGCCCAGAAGCCAGCCCCAACTTTTCCAGATCACTCCCAGGCTGAGGGTCATACCAATAGCCAGAGGCAGATGATACAAGAGCAAATAAAACCACGAATTGGGCTCGAGCAAAAATCCCGGCCCGACACCGCTGTCAAGATAGCTGATGCGCAGCACGCGCGAGATCGATGCCAGCCCCACCAACGCCGCTGCAACGTAGAACAGGCGATAATAAGACTTGATCTTGGTAACGACTTCCCATTTTTGGGTCAGCCGTGCCAGGATGAGCAAAACCGAAGCCAGGGAGACCAGCCCTGCTGTTCCGATGACCGCAAACAACAGCCTCATGATTGCCCTCCCGTCATCTTGAGTTGAAGGCGATACCCGAGTATGGTCAGCACAACGCCGCCAATAAAGAACGACAGGTCGCCGCCGAAATCACCTGCCAGGTCACCCAGAAACAGTGCATACCGTAAGGCAGACAGGATAAAGAGGAGAATGGGGATCAGAAAGAGACGATAATGGGTTCGATTCGAAGAAGCATCTTTATACAACTCGGCGTATTTTCTCTCATAAAAGCGCGCAATGTAAAACATAAAAAGAACAACCGCTGCGCCGAGTATCCAAGCATAAAGTGTCAGAATGCCGGAAAGGATCGTCATTGGGATCTCCTATCCCGAACCAATCGGAACTGAACAGGATTGGGCTGCTCGGAAAATCCTGGCCCCGGCGATGGTTTCATCGCACAAGCAAGAATCTCACAGGATAGGCCCTAATCCAGACAGAACCGGGGCCAAACAAAAATCGATAATCCATTGTCGCCCCCCATTGACGAATTCGATTTAAACAAGCACTAGCGACGGATAAACGCATCGACAAAGGATTCAGCCATACTGCGGCGCGGGCTGCCGCTCATAATACCTTCCTGGCCTTCAAAGGGTGACTGAACCTCGATGCCCGTCGATGCGATCTGGAACTGGCGAATGTCTTTGGCGTGATCGCTGCCCCGCATCTTGAGCACCACCAACGCCTTGCGGATCGAACTCTCGATCTCGACGTAACGCAAAAGGGTATAAGAATCCACCACAAAGGCGATATCTTCTTCGGTGTCCGACTGGCCGAGAATCGCCTCGCTCTCTTTGGTCAACACAGCGGTCAGCCCTTCCCGTTTAAGCGCATTGATAAAGCTGTACTGGATCGAACGCAACTCAACCGGGTCATCGGTCAACTTTTCAAAGTGCGACAGGCTGTCCACCAAAAT
>JAFGEY010000185.1 GCA_016931365.1 Anaerolineae bacterium | reverse complement strand
GCCCACCCGGCCGCCCTCCTCCAGCGCCAGCGTGCGATCGACCACGTTGTTGAGCAACGCGCGGTCATGGCTGACCAGCAGCAGCGTGCCCCGATAATCCATCAGCAGCCGTTCCAGCAGTTCCAGCGTCTCCAGATCGAGGTCGTTGGTCGGCTCGTCCATCACCAGCACGTTAAAAGGCCGCGCAAAAAGCCGCGCCAGCATCAACCGGGTGCGCTCGCCACCGGACAGGGCTGTCACGCGAGTTTGCAGGCGCTCCGGCGGAAACAAAAACTGGCGCAGATAGCCGACCACGTGGCGCGCCTGCCCGTTGATGGTCAGGATGGGGTTGCCGTCGTTGACGCTGTCCTGCACCGACCGTTCGGGATCGAGCTGATCGCGCATCTGGTCGAAATAGGCCACCTGTATCTGCGTGCCGTGGCGCACCGTCCCGCGCTGCGGTACGAGATCGCCCAGCAGCAGGCGCAGCAGCGTCGTCTTGCCGGAGCCGTTGGGGCCAATGATGCCGATTTTGTCGCCGCGCTCGATGGCAGTGGTCAGATCGCGGACGACGGGTTCATCACCATAACCAAAACGCATCCCTTTGGCCTCAATGACCAGCTTGCCCGTGCGCGCAGCATTTTGCACCTGCATCTGCACCGCGCCCTCGCCCTCGCGCCGCGCCGCGCGGGCCGCGCGCATCTCGATCAACGCCCGAACCCGCCCCATATTGCGTGTGGTGCGCGCCTGCGTGCCCTGGTGCAGCCAGGTTTCCTCTTGCGCCAGTGTCTTGTCGAATTCCTCCCACTCGCGCGATTCCTGCATCAGCGCATCCTGCTTGCGCAGCACAAAGGTGTCGTAATCGCAGCCCCAATCGTACAGCCGGCCCCGGTCGACCTCGATCACTCGCGTGGCGAGCCGGCGCATAAAGGCGCGGTCGTGGGTGACAAAAAGGAGCGCGTCGACATGGCTCAAGAGGTATTCCTCCAGCCATTCGATGGATGGAATGTCGAGGTGATTGGTCGGCTCATCAAGCAGCAGCAGGTCGGGCTGGCTGACCAGGGCACGGGCGAGCAGTGCGCGGCGCTTTTGCCCGCCGGAGAGGGTGTCGAACTCGGTCTGTCCGTCGATGTTGAGGTGGCTGAGCACGCGCTCGACCTCCTGACCCAACTGCCACGCATCTTGTAGATCGAGCTGGCGGTGCAGCCGATCCAGTTTTTCCAGCGCTGCAGCGGTGGGGTGACGGGCCACCTCGGCGCTGGCGTGGCTGTATTCGGCCAGCAGATCGGCCCGCTGCCCCAGCCCGGCGATGGTCAGGTCGAACACCGTGCCGCTGACATCGGGCGGCACGGTTTGCGCCAGCCGCGCCACCTTGATCCCCTGCTGGCGCGCCACCACGCCATCGTCGGGTATGAGGTCGCCATCGAGCAGCCGCATCAGCGTCGATTTGCCCGCGCCGTTGCGTCCCAGCAGACACACCCGTTCGCCGCGTTCGATGTGAAAGGTGATGTTGTCGAGAAGCAGTGGGCCGCCAAAACTGTGGCTGACCTCGCGCATACTCACCAGTGCCATTGCGATATTCCTCAAGCAGACAAAACCCCGCCGGAATTGGCGGGGTCTGAGTTTTACGATAGGATTTTACCACAAAGTGGTGAAAACACCAAGTCACAATCTGAAAAACAGCTACTCGTCGGCCGCTTGCGCCTCTCGCTCGACCAACCTTTGCTTGCGTTCGACGCCCCAGCGATAGCCGCCCAACGCGCCATCCTGTCTCACGATGCGATGGCAGGGAATCACCACCGCCGTCGGGTTCGCCGCGCAGGCCTGGGCCACGGCGCGCGCAGCCTGGGGATTGCCGATCTGCACAGCAATTTGGGCGTAACTGGCCGTCGTGCCCAACGGAATGTCGCGCAAGGCCGCCCACACACGCCGCTGAAAAGCCGTGCCCTGGATGTCCAGCGGCAGATCGAGGGTCTGTGCAGGCAATTTCAGAAACCCCAGGAGCTGCGCGACCCAGCGGTCAAAATCGGCATCGCGTTCGATGAACGCGGCATTGCTGAATCGGGCCCTTATGCGCGCTTCTAACGCCTGCGGCTCGTCCCCGAACTCGACCGCGCAGATGCCGGCCTCCGTCGCCGCGATCAAGACCCAGCCCAGGTCGCACGCCGCGATGGCGAATCGAATGCGCATCCCTTGCCCGCCTTTGCGATAGGCTGCTGGCTTCATGCCCAACGTCTCGCCCGCGCCCTCGTAAAAACGGCTGCTCGACGCAAACCCGGCCTCATAGACGGCATCCGTGACCGTCGATGCCGTCTCCAGGCCCGCGCGCAGGCGATCGGCGCGCACCTGGATCGCATACTGTTTAGGCGTCACGCCGATCATCTTTATGAATAAGCGATGAAAATGGGATGGGCTGAATCCCACCGTTTCAGCTAACGCAGCCAGCGCGGGCGCTTTTTCCGATGCCTGAATGATCTCGCAGGCACGAATCACAGCGTTACGTTGCGCTGCGTTTTGATCCTCAACATTCGGCGTACAGCGCTTACAGGGGCGAAAACCTGCCGCTTCGGCTTCCTGACACGTGTCGAAAAAACGGACATGTTCGCGCTTGGGCAGCCTCGACGCGCAGCCCGGCCGGCAGTAAATGCCGGTGGTCGTCACACCGTAGAAAAACGCGCTACCCGCTTCCGGATCGCGCTGCGTCAGGGCATCCCAGCGAGATTGATCGGTGTCAAAGGATTTCATTGAATTGTGCATCCGTACCTCCGGTTTTTCTGATCATTATATGTCCCGGAGGCGGCAAAAGCAATCGGTTTTTCACCCTCTCATTCAACGCCCAGGCTGGCCGCGCCAGGCGCAAAAAACCGGGGCGAAAGGGATATGCCTTTCGTCCCGGTCTGTGCACGCATCAACTCAGCGGCGCGACCTGGCCCAACGCCGGGCCAGCGCGCCCGCGCCGGTCAGCATTGCGCCGGTCAGCGCCAGCAACCAGACTGCCTGTGCGGCGTTGTGTTGGCCTGTTTCGGGCAGCGTCTGCGGTTCGGGCGCGGCCACAGGAGCGGATGCAGGTACGGCTGTCGTTTTGCCAGCCGCACATGACTCTGGTTTGCCGATGTTCGACGCCTGCGCCGCAGCGATCAGCCGGTCGGCGTCCTCTCGCAACAGAAAGCCATCGGACACCAGTTTGTTGGCCTGATTGGTGAACCGCTCCACATAGACGTTGTGGTCCCAAAAGCGGACGCTGCCATCGGGCAAAGACATGCAGGCCAGGTCGGTGAATGCGCCGTAGAGCGGAAAGCCCTTGGGCAGCCCCTCGACCGGCAAGGCAAAGTCCACCGCCTTGAACGTGCCGCGTCCCACTTCCAGGTCGGGGTAGCGGATGCCGCCCAGGGCGTTGCCGTTCTGGTCACGGGCCAGGCCGTCGGCGGCGGCCGCGTTGCCTTGCAGGGTCACACTGGCGGGCGGTTCTTTGCCCTCTACCGCCCAACGGTCGCCGGCCAGGAACACGGCGCGCACCGTCGGCGTCCAGTTGAGCGGTGAGGTGCCGGCCAATGGCGGGATCGGACTTGCCGGCGATTCTGGAAAGGCAGGATAAAGATGCGGATCGTCGGGCACGCCCGGCGCGCCGGCGATGTCATACGAGCGATACATAGGGCCGCTGCCGCGCGCGGCCGCCCCGTTCAGGTTGAGGACGTCGGCCTCGGTTTGCAGCACCAGCACCCGCCCGGCGTCGGTGGAGGGCAGTGAGTGTGCGCTCGCGTTGAACCACCACAACGAGACCAGTTCGGTGAAATCGAACAGCCCTTTCCCGGCCTCGGTGTGCAGGATGCGATCCATCGGCTCGGCGGTGTGGGCGATGCCAAAGGCATATATCTTGGTCGGCCCGCCCACCAGGGTCGAGATCACCGGGTCGGAGCGCAGGGCATGTACAAAGTCCACCATGATCTGGTCGCCGTCGGCGGCCGCCCCGCTGAAGGGCTGGCAGGGATGGTTGGGGATGGCCCCAGGTTCTGGCTGCCCATAGCACACCGCCGCGCTGCTAAATCCGCTGTTGAACAGAAATTCGGGGGTCAAAAAGTCGTTGCGCCCATGCACACCGCCGGTGGGATGGATCGGCTCAAAGACCAGCCGCCCGTTGCCCAAAGCCGGATGGCCCGGCAGCACCAGCTCGAACGGCGCACTGTAGGGGCCGCCGGCAGCCACGCCGTGGAACGTGCCCGTATATTTGAAGAATGGGATGCTATTGTACGTGCCATACAAGGACATTTTCAAGTCGCGGAACGCGCCGGGGGTGAAATCCACCCAGCCGCCCAGGATGGGCAGATCGCCCTGGCGGACCTGGTAATCGCTGACCAGGCTCATGTTGGACAGCTCACCGGTGGCGTTCAGCCCACTGACGCCGGTGGCCTGCCAGTACACCTCGCCGGCTGCGGCGGGCCACATCTGGCGATATTCGATGAACTGGTAGGTGCCCGACTTGCCCTTGACGGCGCCGGTGAACGTACCTGTGGAGACCCAGGTCTCCGGCACGGAATTCGGCGCCGGGGGATTGCCGTTCTCGTCAAAGCACGGCACGTCCATAAACGACCAGGTTTCGGCGATCAGGTCGCCTTGCATGTCGCCGGCATGTTTGATCGTCCAACTGAGTTTGAGCAGGCAGCGATCCGCACCCAGCGGGGTAAAGACCGGCGGGGCGCTAAAGCCGTAACTCGGTTGGGTCCAAGTAGCCGGGACGGGGCCTTGGGCTGCCGCCGGCAGAGTTAGCAGCGCGGCCAGCAGGGCAACGATGGTTAAAATCCAGGCGAATCTCTTCATTTGAGCTTTCCTTTCTGTCTCTCGTTCCCGCGCAGAGCGTGGGAGCGAGCCAATGAGTCACACGGCAAGCGTGACCTACCCATTTTCCCACAACCAGCGCATTTCATCGCTGGTTTCCAACACCTGTGCCAATCTTCCTTCCGCTTCGATCACCCCCTTTCGCAAAACGACGATGCGATCGGCGCGCTGCCAGGCCACCCGCCGGTTCGACGCCGCCAGGCAGGTGAGGTTGTGCGCGATCAGCCAGTCCCACAGGCCGCGCTCGGCGCGCGCGTCCAGTGCGGCAGACAGATCGTCGATGATCAGGAGACCGTCTTGTAAACCTGACAGGTCTGAGAGACCTGTCAGGTTTTGTACCACCTGCCCATTCCAGCGGATTTCGCCGCTCTGCCGGGGCAATTGCCCGGCCAGGGCGCGCAGCAGCGTCGTCTTGCCCGCGCTATGCCGCCCGGCGACAACCACAAATTCGCCGCGCCGGATGTCCAGATCGATGTTGCTGACTCCCTGGGCGGTTCCCGCATAAAAGGCGGTCAGGTCGCGCACGCACAGCCGCGCCAGTGGCTCCGGCGCTGCCAACAGCGCCACTTGAACACTTGAGATAATTTGATGTATAATGTCTGTGTATTCATACACATGCACCTCGATGTTCCGCGCGCCTTTTCTTCCATGATAGCAGCCTGGCGTGACCGAAACGTGACCGGATCGTGACGAGGGGAGGTTCGATGAGCCGCCTGACCCTTTCCCTGCTCGGTTCTTTTCATGTCGCCCTGGATGGCCAACCGATTGCTCACTTTCACGCCGACACGGCCCGCGCCCTGCTGGCCTACCTGGCCCTGCACGCCGACTCCCCCCAGCCGCGCTCGCGCCTGGCCGGGCTGTTGTGGCCCGATCAGCCCGAAGCGGCCGCCTTGCAGGCCTTGCGCCAGGCGCTTACGCGCTTGCGCGCCGCGCTTGGCGAGCGCGCCGTCCTCGGCGAGCGCGCTGTGTCCGCTACCGACAGCCTGGACGCCCCTTCCCGCGCCTTGATCCTGGCTACCCCACAAACCATCCAAT
>JAFGEY010000184.1 GCA_016931365.1 Anaerolineae bacterium | reverse complement strand
GGTGCTCATCCTCGACGAACCGACCAACGACCTCGACCCGCAGCGCCGCCGCCTGGTGTGGGACGTGCTCCGCCAGGTCAACGAGGCGCAAAACACGACCATCATTTTCATCACCCACGACGCGATCGAGGCCGAAAAAGTGATCCAGCGCGTGGGCATCATGCGCGCTGGGGAATTGATTGTTGTGGGCCGGCCCAGCGACCTCAAGCAGGCCGTCGATCAAAAGCTGCGCCTGGAGCTTTTCTTCACCCCCGGCGCGCCGCCCGTCCTGCCCGGCGATCTGGCCGCACAGGCCGTGCAGCCGGGTCGTTGGCTGGCCTACCTGGATCGACGCGACGCAGCCCGGGTGCTCGACCACCTCGATCTGAGCCGGATCGACGATTTTCGCCTTTACTCGGCCACGCTGGAGGATTTGTATGTCCACTATACAAACGGCACGTAAAATACCCTCTGTAATCGCCCAATTGATCGATCTGTTCCTGATCGAATGGACCAACTGGCGCTGGTCGTGGCGTTCGATGGTCGTCGTCGGCGCGGCCGGGCCGGTGCTCAGCATCCTCGGCCTCGGTCTCTTCGCCCGCGATGCCGGCCCGCAGGTGCTGGCCTACGTGCTGACCGGCAACATGGTCATCTCGTTGATGCTGGGCAACATGAGTTCGGTCGAAAACCATTTTTCGTTTATGCGCTTTCAGGGCACGCTCGATTATTTCGCCACCCTGCCTGTACGGCGCACGACGCTGATCCTGGCTGTGCTGGTCGCTTTTTTCCTGATTCACCTGCCGGCGATGCTGATCACCCTGCTGCTGGGGGTGCTGGTATTGCGCGTGCCCCTGCACGTCCACCCCTTGTTGCTGCTCGTCGTTCCATTGTGCGCGCTGCCGCTGTCCGGCATCGGCGCGTTGATCGGCACGCGCGCGCGCACACCTCAGGAGGGCGGCCCGATCTGCCTGCTGATGACGATGGTGATGAGCGGCCTGGGCCCGGTCATCGCCCCGCCAGAGCGCTTTCCCACCTGGTTGAATATCCTGGGCCGGATCAACCCGGCAGTCTATGCCGCTTCGGCGCTGCGACAAACGCTGATCGGCCCGCTTACGGCGCATATCTGGCTCGACCTGGGCGTGCTGCTCGGTGTGTCGGCAATCATCTTTTGGCTGGTCGGGCGCAAGCTCGACTGGCGACAGAGATAGGCAAGTTGCATCCGTTATAATCTGCAATCAAAACCAATTCAAGGAGGATGTATGTCGGGCAATGAGAATCTCAAGAAAAAGGCCGCCATTGTCTTGGGCGGTGGTTTGAAAAAGGTCAAAATTCAGGACCAGATGTATTACGAGCCTGAAGAGCAAGCAAAGGAAAGGCTGGACAAGGCCTACGCCCTCTTTGAGGAGGGACGGGTCGATTGCATCATTACCACGGGAAAATATTCTGTCATGGCCAGCGTCGATCCGGCCGTGGTTGGCCCCCAAACCGAGGCCCAAGTGGGCAAGCAATACCTCATCGCCAAATCTACGGCTTCCCGCTCCGCACGGAACATTCAGGAGTGCATTTTCTACGAAGATCAATCGATCGACACCATCAGCAATGCCTGGTTTGCAAAAAAGGTTTGCCTTGAACCACTTGGTATTACCTCCTGTATCGTTGTGACTTCGGACTATCACATCGAGCGCTCCAGGGTCATTTTCGAATGGGTTTTGGGTCCCCACTACACCGTCGAGTATGCGGAGGCCCCGTCACACCTCAGCGAGCGGGAAAGAGAGCGAAGGAATCAATTCGAGCGAGCCTTGACTGATGATGTCAAGACGCATCTGGTTGGTTCTATTGCCGCCGGTGACGATGAAGCAATGGCAAGATTTATGGAAAATGAACATAAAAAACTGTTTTCCAGGAATGGCCCACCCTTCCCCCAACCAAAGGGAACGATGTTTGAGAAAACAGCGCAATACTATGACAAATTCTACGATTTCAAGGACTATCAGGGCGAGGTCGAAAAACTGCGCGCCATCATCGGCGAACGCTGCCGGTCGGGCGGCCGCCGTCTGCTCGACGTGGCCTGCGGCACCGGGCGGCACATCGCTCACCTGAAAGCGCATTTCGAGGTCGAAGGACTTGACCTGCTCTCCGATTTCGTCGCCACCGCCCGGCAGCGACATCCCGAGATTACTTTTCACCAGGGCGATATGACCGATTTTGACCTGGGCCGCCGGTTCGACGTCGTAACCTGCCTGTTCAGTTCGATTGGCTACGTCAAAACGGTCGACAGGCTGCACAAAGCCGTGCGCTGCATGGCCGCGCACCTGCTGCCCGGCGGCCTGCTGATCGTCGAACCCTGGTTCACGCCGGACGGCTGGCATGCGGGCCACGTGTCCGCGCTCACGATCGACGAACCGGAGTTGAAACTGGCCCGCATGAACACCAGCATGGTCGACGGCCGCATCTCGTATTTCGATCTGCACTATCTGATCGGCACGCCGGAGGGCACGGAACATCACGTCGAACGACACGAGCTGGGGCTGTTTACCGGCGAGGAAATGCGCGAGGCGTTTGTCGCCGCCGGGCTGCACGTCTCGTACGATGAACAAGGTCTGACCGGCAGAGGCTTGTACATCGCTCAAAAATCCAAGGAGGAAGCAAAATGAGCACAGAACTGATCCGTGTGGGTGTCATCGGCGCAGGCGGCATCGCCCGCAGCGTCCACCTGCCCGCGCTGGCCGATATGGACGACGTGCGGGTGGTGGCGATCTGCGACCTGGTCCAAGGTCGCGCGGCCGCCCAGGCCGAAAAATACGGCATTCCCAACATCTATGCCATCTATCACGACATGCTGGCCCACGAGACGCTCGACGCCATATTCGTCCTCGTCGAGCCGGGCAACCTCTTTCACGTCGTCTGGAGCTGCCTCGACGCGGGCCTGCCCACTTTTATGGAGAAACCACCTGGCATCGACCTCTACCAGGCGCAGTCGCTGGCGCGCAAGTCGGCGGAAACGGGGCGCATTTTGCAGGTCGGCTTTAACCGGCGGCACATCCCCCTGGTGCGCCACGTCGTCGATCTGGTCCGCGCGCGCACCGCAATCACCCAGGTCGAGGGCTGCTTTATGAAATACGGCGATGGCGCGTTCGACAGGGGCGCGCTGAGCGCGTTCGCTTCCGATACGATCCACGCCGTCGACCTGATGCGTGCTATCGCCGGCGGCGCGCCGGTCAGCGCCGCGTCGGTGATCGGCCAATACGACGAGTATCCCACGGTCAATGCCTGGAACGGCGTGTGCCGCTTTGACAACGGCGTCACCGGCACGATCAAGGCCAACTATCGCGTCGGCGGGCGCATTCACCGCTTTGAGGTGCACGGCCCCGGCGTGAGCGCCTACATCAACCTCGGTTTCGGCCCGCAGGCCTGCGACGCGACAGTCCTCTCGTATGAGGGCGCGCCGCAATACTCGCTGGCCGCGCAAGGGACATCTCCACAAGGTATTTTGCGCATCGACGGGATGGAATTGGCGGGCAGCACAGAGTTTTATCGTTATTATGGCTTTTACCAGGAAGACCGTCACTTTATCGACTGCGTGCGCAGCGGTACACCGCCGGAGACAGGCATCGACGACGCGGTCAAGAGCATGGCCCTGGTGCAGATGTTTGTAGATAACGAGATATGAAAGACGAGCTGCTCGGTCAATTGTCTGCGCCCATCCACTGGAGCGGCGACACACGCGCCGACATGATCGCCTTCTTGCACGGTCACGGCTGTCCCAAAACTGCCGAACACTGCCTCAACGTCGGGGTCAAAGCGCGTGAATTGGCGCAAAAATTCAACGTCGATCCGGCGCGCGCCGAACTGGCTGGCTGGCTGCACGACATCAGCGCGCCGATCCCCAACGCCCGGCGCGTCGAGGCGGCACGCGAGTTCGGCCTCGAAATCTTGCAAGAGGAAATCCAGTCGCCGATGCTGCTGCACCAAAAATTGTCCGTCGTGGTGGCACGCGAGTTGTTCAGAGTCGATGATGAGGGCGTGTTGAGCGCGATCGGCTGCCACACCACGCTCAAGATGGGCACGCTGCCCCTGGATCGCATCGTCTTTCTCGCCGACAAGATCGCCTGGGATCAGCCGGGTACGCCCCCCTATCTCAACAATATGCTGGATGCGCTAAACCGCTGTCACTCGCACGACGCGGCGGTCAAGGTCTACATCGATTACGTGTGGGCGCATCGAAATGCGCAGTTTGTGCCGCATCCCTGGTTTGTGGATGTGTCGCGATCGATGGAACAGACCTGAGGCAAAAAAACGCCCTGCACCGCTTGAGCGGTGCAGGGCGTCGGCATTTGTACTCAACTCGCCAGACGATGTAATCTGCTCAGTCCGCGCATAAAGCGCCGCACCTGTCGCTCTGCGCGCCGTCGCGCGGCTCGCCGCAGCCGGCGGTTCAATCGCCGTAACGGTCGGGGCATCCAAAACATAATTTTCACCTGCCTTCTTTCTCAAAGACCAGTTTAGCGATAAACAATGGTCGTGTGGCGCGGCTTGAGCAGCGCGCCGATCAGCCCGGCCAGCAGCAAAAAGGCCAGGCCAAAGGGCAAAATGATCAGGCCGACGCCCAAAAGCGGGGTCAAGACCACGCCGAGGATGGAGAGGATAAACCCCACCAGGCCAAAGACAAAGGTCAAAACCACGCCCACCAGCAAAAAGGGCAATTTGATCAACCCAACCAGCAACTCGATCATCGATTTCATCTCCTTATGAATGATCCTCTGTTTCTTTGCAATACAATTACGTGTAAGCCCGACACAGAGTTTCAAAGATGATCTCGATTATTCTACAGACAGCCGTGCAAATTCGGCCAACGCCTGGCGCATAAACGCCTCATCGATTCGGCCCAGGGGCGATTCGGTCTCCAAGATGCGTTGGGGAATGCGTACCTGCGCCAGATCGAACCCTTCGCGCGCCTTGAAAGCCTGTTTTTGAGCGAGAATCTCCGCGCCCAGCCGGTTCAGATCATCAAGTGACAGGTCCAAGCCCACCGTGGCCAGCGTTTTTTGCACCACTTGCGGCGTATAGACGCCACGCGCAAAAAAGCAGACGCTCAAACTGGCCAGAATTTGCCGCCACTGTTCTTCCTTTAACAGCGATTGGGCCACGCCTTGCGCGGTCAACTCGCTCCCCTGCGCCAGCGCCTTTTGATCGAGGCTGTAGCCGGCGCTGTCGAGATGACTATGCCGCGCGCCGGTCAGATAGCCCAGGTGGCCGGCGGGGCCGGTGTGATAGCCGGGCATCTCGTTGCCGCCAAAGGCCAGCGCAAAATCCTCCCCGCCATAGATCGACGCAGCGTGGTCGACGCCCCGGCCCAACGCACGGTACAGCTCGGTCGATTGGGCGACCAGCTTGCGCACGGCCTCGACATAGGTTTGCCAGCCGCCCCAGGCCAGTTCTAGGCCGCCGGTGTCCACCGTCGAGATCAGTCCTTTTTCGAGCGCTTCCGTCGCCCAGGCCAGCGCCACACCGGTGCTCATCGCGTCGAGGCCCATTACCTCCACCTCGTCGATCAGTTGCAGCATGCCCTCCGGATTGCCGATGCCGAGCATGCTGCCCAGGGCATAGATCAGCTCGTGGTCATAGCCGAGCATTGAGGTTTTGTAAAAGAACGGCTCTTTGGGGTGCGGAATACGCAGCGCAGCCAGGTGGATGCAGGCCACCGGGCAGTGCGCGCAGGCCAGGCGGCGGCCCAGATATTGTTCTGCCATATGCTCCCCGGAAATCGTCTCCGCACCCTCAAAACGTCCGCTCTGCACATTGCGCGTTGGCAGTGCGCCGACCATGTTGAGCGGCAGGACATTCATCGCCGTGCCCAGGTCGTGGTATTTTTTCATCAGCGTCGATTCGGTCGCCGCCTTGAACACCTCATCGTAGGCCGCGCGATATGTTTTGCGGTCGGCCACAGCCAGCGAGCGGCGGCCGGAAATCGCCAGTGCCTTGAGCTTTTTGCTGCCAAAGACCGCGCCCAGGCCAAGCCGCCCAAAGTGACGATAGGTCTCGGTGACGACGCAGGCGTAACTGATCAGTTTTTCCCCGGCGCGGCCAATGCGCATAATCGTACGCTCGCCGGCGCGGGTCTCACGGTTGCGCAGCACGTCGCCGACGGTATAGCTGGAGCGCATCCCCCACAGCGCAGAGGCATCGCGGAAATAGACTCGCTCGCCGTCGATCGACAGGTAAATCGGCATCTGGCTCGCGCCTTTGATCACCAGCGCGCCATAGCCAGCCATCCGCAGCGCGACCGCGCTCCGCCCTCCGGCGTGGCTTTCGCCCAGATTGCCCGTATGCGGCGACTTGAACATCGCCACCGTCTTGGAGGCCAGCGGGTACAGTCCCACCAGCGGCCCGACGGACAAGATGATCGGGTTGTCGGGTCCCAGCGGATCGACCCCTGGCGGGCAGTTTTCTTGCAATAACTGCGCCGCCGCACCGACACCGCCCAGCCAGCGATCGAACAAATCGGACCGTTCTTCGACCCGGAATTTACGCTTGCCGAGGTCAATATACAAAACACGGCGTAATGGATCATCGGGTAACATAGCCTGTCTCCTCAACTGCAAACGACCACTGACCATCGACCACGTTGACGTTCAGCGGTCAGCCGTCTGCGGTCAGCCGTCGGCGGTCAACCGCCGATTTCCTCATGAGCCAAAACATCATAAGGACAATACTGCGCGCAGTAGCCGCAATAGACGCAGATTTGCGGTTTGTTCTGCTGTGGCTCCCAAAAGACTGCGCCAAAGGGACACGCCTCCTGGCAGTTGCCGCAGCCGATGCACAACTCGCTCTTGAAACGCACGCCGCCGCCCTCGCGTGGGACCAGCGCATCGACGGGACAGACGCGCGCGCAGGGCGGGTCGGCGCAGGCGCGGCAGACCACGACCACAAAGCCGCGCGAAATGCCGCCCGCCGAGTGCACGCCAATGCACGATCCGGCCAGGCCACCTTCGCCGGGCCGGCGCGCACAGGCAAACATGCAGCACTGGCAGCCGACGCAGCGATCGACGTCAACAATCGAAAGTCGTTTGGGCATAGGACCGCTCCTTGATCGAAAATCAGGGTTTGGCGGGGATGATCAGCACGTCGCCCGGCTTTAATTTGGCCGACGGCGTCAGGCCATTGGTTTCGGCCAGAGCCTCGACGGTCACGCCATAAGCTATGGCGATCGATCCCAGCGTTTCACCGAGCACAACGACGTGGCCCGCCGGGGTTGGCGTGGGTGTGGGCGGCGGCAGCGTGGGCATCACGATCGCCGTCGCTGTAGGAAAAGGCATTGGTGTAAAGGTTGACGGCAGCGTCCAGGTGGGCGTAGGCTCAATGCGCACCCCGGTAGAGTGACTAAACAGCGTGCCAAATATGATGATGTTGAGAATGATCACCGCTGTGATCGCCAGCCATTGTTTTGCGTTCATAGCCACAGCCTCGCAGTTGATAGATGCAGTCAATCCCCCACCTTCATTATATCACCCTTTGGACGCACTGCCAACGATTGCCATCTGGACGTCTTTATGGTACAATAACCCCGTCACAGACTTATCTTGTGCTGGAACGCGGAGAGAACGTTATGAGCCCAGTGGCGAACAAACCTACCATCCTTGTGGTCGATGACGACCGCGGCACAATTGAATTGATCCAGATGATGCTCGAGATTCGTGGCTATCGCGTATTACTCGCCCACACCGGGTTGGAAGCTGTCGATCTCGTTCAACAATACGCCCGGACTCACTCTCGCTGGAGACCCTTGCCCATCGATTTGATCTTGCTCGACATTATGATGCCCGGTATCGACGGTTTCAAGGTCTGCCAGCACGTCAAAAACGACCCTCTGTTCAAATACGTCCCGGTGATCATGGTCACGGCTCTGGAAAACGTCTCCGACAAGGTCGCTGCGGTCGAATTCGGCGCAGATGGGTATATCACCAAACCGTTTCTGCCCGAAGAGTTGGGGTCGGTGATCAAGGCCAAATTGCAGGTCAAACGCCGTGAAGAAGAACTGCTGCGACGCAACGTCGAATTGGAAACGATCAATGCCGTGGCCGCCGCCGCATCCAGCACCCTCAACCCACAGCGCGTCCTGGAAGCAAGCATTAAAAAGCTGATCGAACACGCCCCGGTGTGCGCCGCGGCTATCTATCTGATCGATCCGTCCGACGAGCAACTGCGCCGGATGATCCAACACGGCGTTCAGTGCCCTGAAACCGCATCGTTGCAAGAGGGCCTGCTGGCACAGATTGTCAATAGGCAGCAACCGACGCTTTTGTCTCAGCTCAGCGGGCAGAGCGATCTCGCATTCGAGGTTTCGGCGGGCAATCAGGTAGACGTTTTTATGGGGATTCCACTGCGCGGCACCGAGCACACACTGGGCGTGCTGGAGCTTTACGGGCGAGAGCCATCGAGCCTGAACGAAGCCGACATCGCCGTATTTGTCGCCATCGGCGACCGGATTGGCAGCGCGTTGGAGAATGCACAGCTCTTTCAAAACGCGCAAACGCTGTTATCCCAATCCTACGAGGTCAGCTTGACCAACCCTGAGTAAAATAAAAGCCGGTCTTTTGGACCGGCTTTTTTTCAGATTCAAGGTTTGCTCGCCGTCATCGAGCGGCCCAGCAGCCACCCCACCCCCACACAAGCCACCAAAAACCCAACGACCGACAGAACCGGAAAAGATCGCTCAGGTGGCGCATCCACCTGAAATGCGTCGATCTCGCACACCCGGCCGGTCGATGCCGGGTTGGATGTTTCGGCAACCGACAGGCGCAGAATTCGTTGCTTGGAATCGGCATTCCGTACCACTGGCAAAACTATGGCGGCACGTTCCGGCGCATAGAGGTCGATGTACGAACGTCCCTGCGCATCGACCAGCAGGCCATCTACCGTCTGCCCATCCAGTGTGGCCAGCAACTGCCCGCCACCCGGCCCAACCCAGGCGATCAGCGACACCACGCCGCCGTCGAAGGCAAAAGCCAGCGTGCTGTCGGCCACGTCGCTGGCCAGCACCGCCCCTCCGCTGGCTTGCGCATCGATCCGCACCAGCCAGCCGCCCGGCGAAACCTGCACGGCAGGATGAGTCTCCTCAAAATAGCCCGGCCCGGCCTTGCGCAACTGCGCCGACCTGTCTTTGACCGCCAGATACTGACGGCGCGGAGTAAAGTCAACGTCAACCATCCTGAAATAGTATCCCGCATCTTGTGGGCTGATGTTTCCCACCTGCCGGAAATACCAGATGTTGAACACCCCCGCCCAGGGCCAGTTTTCGCGCGCGTATTCGATGCCGCGCAGCGTATAATCGGCCTGCTGCTCTTCAGTCACGCGCTGCCAGATCAATGCTTCCTGCGCAAACGACTCGGGCGCGGCATTCCAGCCGTACTCATTTAGCCATACCGCTTTGTTGCCATCGCCATAGCGCTCCATGATCTCGCGCTGCAACTGGACGCGCCGGAAATTCAACTTGCTTGGCGATGGTTCGTCCTCAGGCGGCAAATCCATGCCAATGGCATTGGCCGAGAGAATATCGATATAGTCGGCAGCCCCGGCCTGGTACATCTCGTCCAGATACTGCAGATCGTTCATCGCCCGCCATTTGCCGGGATCGGGGTGTGGCTCGCCCAAAGTGATCGCCAACGGCGCGCTGAGGACGTAAACGTTCGGGTCGGCTTCCTTGGCCCGCTCGTAAGCCACTTTGAGCAGATCGACGTATCCTGCCGGATCAACCGGCCGATTACCCCACTCGATGAACAGGTTGGGCTCGTTCCACACCTGGATGTAACGAACGCGCCCCCGGTAGTGACTGACAAACTGGTAGACGAATTCGCCGTACAGTTCGAAATCGTCGGGCGGGCGGCCAGGCATGGTGTTGTCCTGGCGCGACCAACCCGGAGCGGCGTCCAGCCGGGCGATGATCTGGATGCCGTACCGCTCGCACAGATCGACAATCGTATCGTACTTGGCCCAGCGAAATTGTCCCTGCTGCGGCTCGATCTCGGCCCAGACAAACTGCTGCTTGGCCCAGCCAATGCCGGCCTCGGCAGCCATGCGCACCGTCTCCTCGCGTTTCCAGGCTTCGACCTCGCGCTCGAGGAAAAAGTTAGCGCCGTAGGGATTGAGGTCTGTGTTGGGGATCTCGCGGCGGGCGTGGATATCTCCGGAACGGGCCGGGCGAACCGCCGGATAGAGCACCGCGCCCAACCCGATCAGCAGGGCGATCAACAGACCGATCAGCAGCAGCGAGCGGCGATTCACGCGGCCTCCGACTCCACGCCCGCCTCTGCCGACGGCGCACGCCCCAACCGGCGGCGGATAATGAACGCGGCCAGCGCGCCAACAAAGGCGATGGCGCAAAAGACCTGCGCCGCCGCGATCGGCCCGAACATCCAGGCGTCAGGCCGCAAAGCCTCGATCCCGAAACGCCCCACAGCGTACCAGATCACATAGAGCAAAAAGGCATCGCCGGCGCGCAAAACAGACTTGAAACGGCCAATAGCCCACCACAACAAGACAAAACCGATCATGCACCATAGCGACTCGTAGAGAAAGACAGGCTGAAACAACGTCTCCGGCGGATATTGTGCAAGGTCATTGAAGGGTGCGATACGATAATCGGCGGCAATCGGAATGCCCCACGGCAGCGTGGTCGGCGGGCCGTACAGTTCCTGGTTGATATAGTTGCCCCAGCGGCCCACTGTCTGAGCCAGCAGCAGCGCCGGCGCGGCGATGTCCAACCAGACCAGAGTGGGAATCTTGGCCAGTTTGGCATAGATCGCCAGCCCCAGCGCCCCGCCAAGGATCGCGCCCAGCAGACCCAGGCCGCCTTCCCAGATGCGCAAAATCGCCGCCGGGTCCTCGCGGTAATAGGGCCAGCCGACCGCGTTGCCCTGCGGCGTCGAAAAGACGTGGTACAGCCGCGCGCCGATCACGCCCAGGATCAAACAGATCAGCAGCGCATCCCAGACCCGCTCCGGCTCCTGGCCGTATCGACGCGCCTGAAGCATGGCGACGTAGGCCCCCACCAGCACGCTGATCACGATCAAAATGCCATACCAATAGATCGTTAAACTGCCGATCTGAAAAGCCACCGGATTCATCTTATCCTCTCCATTCACCAGCCATTGCTTGCCGCTCCAAAACTAGAAAATGCGACAGGCCAAACTGGCCGAATACCGGCAACCGCTCAAGCCGATAGCTGATCGCGCGGATCAGTCCGCCCACTGACGGCCAGCGATGCACGACATTGTCAAAACCAGGGTATACTGTGCGGTGAACCACCAATCGCACCGGCAAACCGTCGAATAGGGCCAGCAGATCGCGCCGTGTGTAGACGCGCACATGCCAGGCCAGCCTTGAGCGCAGCGCGTCAGGCAGGTAATTGATCAGCGGGATGTTGCCAAAATGATACTCTCCCCGCCAATAGATGCCGTGCGTCTCAAAAGGCCACCGCCGGTTGGGTACGTAAATAGCGATCTGCCCGCCAGGCCGCGTCACGCGCACCATCTCATGCGCCGTCCGGCGATCGTCGGCGACATGCTCCAACACCTCATGACTGAACACCACATCAAACGTGCCATCAGAAAAAGGCAGCGCTTCGCCCACCGCTTGCGCGACACCCTGCGCCCGCCCGCTCGCCGCCACGGCGCGGTCCAGTTCAACCTCGACGCCGTACACCTGGTCAGAATAGCACCCCAAGGCCTCGGTGTACATCCCCAGCCCGCAGCCGACGTCGAGGGTGCGCTTGCCCTCCAGCGCCACATGCTCGCGGACAATGTTCAGCCGTCGCTCCTGCCCGGCGCGCCAAACATAGCTGGGATGTCCGCGATGGATCGCCGTACAATCGGTCATCGTCTTTTCCTACGTGGACGCCCGGACGGAACAGATGTAGATCGGGTTTCCTGCCAGGGTCTGCTTGGCGGTGCATCATCTTCATCATCGGATTCTTCAAACGGCTCCGACTCGGTCGCCCAAGACAGCAACAATCCGCGCAGTATCCAAACGACAGCCATACCCATACCAGCACCCGAAACCACAGTCAGAACAATCGCCTCCAGAGTCGAGAGCGCAAAGATCAGGGTCAGCACCCAACTGATAAACGCCAGCGCAATGGCGACAACCAAGGTCAGCACGACAAAGGCCACCAACGCCAGCAAAACAAGCCCAACCGTACCTGGCATTCTATACCTCCTTAAACCTCTTCACCAAACACCTTGCTGTATCGATAAAATACAATATAGCCGATCACCAGCACGGCAAACGATGTTACTGCTGTGCGCGCCAAAAAGTCCAACCCGATCTGGCGTCCGTAGAACAGGATATCTCGATAGGCGGTGATGATCGAGGCCATGGGGTTCAAGATGCGCGTCCAGCGATGGATATCTATGTTCATGCCTAAAATCTCACGACTATGCGGCAAGATGTCGATTGGATAAAAGATGGGCGTCACGAAAAACCAGGCCATCACTACCACGTCGATGATCACCTTGGTATCGCGGTAAAAGACGTTCAGCGTGCTCAAGAGAAAGCTCATCCCGGCAATAAAACAAAACTGGATCAACGCCACCACCGGCAGATAGAGCATCCACAGCGTAAAGCGCACCCGCAGCAGCAGCATGATCGGCACCAACACCATCAACGAGATGCCAAAATTGACCAGATTGGAGGTGACCACCGAGAGGGGCAAAATTTCGCGCGGGAAATAGACCTTTTTCACCAGATTCGCATTGTCGACAATGCTGCCCACCGATTGGGTGATCGAGGCAGAAAAAAAGTTCCAGGGCAGCAGCGCCACCAGGATGAAGGCTGGAAACACACGGCGCTCGATGCCAAAGTTGCCGGTGTACATGTACATAAAGACCACACTGTACACGATCATCATAAACAGCGGGTTGAGCCACGACCACAAGATGCCCAACACCGAGTTTTTGTAGCGCACCTTGAGGTCACGCACGACCAGGTTGAACAACAGGTCGCGGAATTGAACCAACTCTTTCAATCGATGCCACATAAGCGCCCTATACTGCCTTTCCGTCCATATCGCGTGCGAACGCGGATTATAACATGCTTCGCGGGCGCGGACAAACCTTTTTGTACACGTCAACGATTTTTTGTGCGCCCTGCCGCCAGGTAAAGTGATCCAGGATGCGCTGGCGCAGATATTCACCCCGGGCGCGCACCTCGACAGGATTGTCGAGCAGAAAGAGCAACTCCTGGGCGAACTGATCCACGTCGCCAGGCGCAGCCTGGGTGCCGCAGTTGCCCAGGTATTCGCAGCTCACCGGCGTGTCAAAGGCGACTACGGGCAACCCCATCGCCATATAGTTGAGGATTTTGCCCGCGCCCTCGGTGGCCGAAAGCTTGGGCGCAACGGCAATGTCGCCCAGCGTCAGTTTGACCGGCACCTGCTCGTAGGGCACCAAGCCCGGAAAAAAGACCCGCTCAGCGACACCCGCTGCTGCCGCCATCGCCTGGTAGTGCTCGATACTCGGCCAGCCGAAGAGCAGAAAATAGGTTTCGGGATGGCGCTGGAGCACTTGCCGCGCGGCCTGGATCAACTGCGGGACGCCCTGGTAATCGGCGAGCAGGCCCAGATAAACCACCACTTGCGCGTTGGCGGGGATGCCATGCTCCTCGCGCAGCCGCGCGCGTTCTTCCGGCTCAAGCAGACCGGGCCGAAAAACCTCGGGGTTGACACAGTCCGAGATCGTGTGCACGTCACCGTTGGCGCGGCCAAACTGGGCGCTCAACAGGTCGGTGCCGTTGTGCGAGCTGGTCACGATCACGTCTGCCCAATGCACGATGCGCGTTTCGAGCCAGCGAAATGGCTTGAACCAGGCACTGCCAGCCTTGAGAAAATGGTGATCGACCATCTCGCCGGTCATACTGCCCTGGAAATCCATCACCAGCGGCACGCCCCACAGCAGGCTCAACACCTTGCCGATCAACGCGCCCTCGTGCAGGTGACCGTGAATCACGTCAGGCCGCTCCTTGAACATCGCCTCCAGGCCCTTGAGGCCGAGCATCGCATCGAGGTAAAACTTGTGCCGCGACGAGCCGACGACGATCCGGTAATTGAACGGCACGCCCCAGCAGCGCAGCACGTTTAGCCCAGCCACATCGCGCCCGTTGGGGTAAGCCAGGATCGTCACCCGGTGGCCCAACGCGCGCAAATTGACCGCCTCTTCGAGAATGCGCACATGCGAGCCGTAATCGGCAAAAAACATCGTCGGCGCGATCATCAGCACATTGTACAGCGGGTTTTCAGGGTCAGATCGGGTGGGCAGTTGTCTCATTCGGTTCGTACCTGGACCTCAATCAAAGTAATGTAATCGCCGGCCACATTCCCCTGCTCATCGCGCAAGGGCAGCCGCAGCATCGTACGCGCGTCGTACAGCCCCACTGTAGGGTGCAATGGGCCGGCGGGCGCATCGGCAGCGACAGGAACCCGGCGCGGGTCGGCGATCACCTGGCCCGGCACCCAGCGCGTGGTGGGCATCGCGCCACCCTGCGGCTGGCCATCCCACTGTCCCCACACCCCGTCATCGGCGGCGACGAGGTGGTTGAACACGGTATAGTCGAGTTGAATGTCTTGCAGCGCGCGCCAGTAGAGCGTGTACGACACCACTCCGCCGGGCCGCACCGTATCTGTATCCAGATCGTATCCCAAAAGTTCGATCCGGTCGTCAAAATTGACATTGAGCGTATGCTGCATCGGCGGCACCTCAAACACGCGGCTCTCGTCCGGCGCATCGACGGCCAACGTGCCCAATGAAATTCGCCGACGTCCGGATGCCTCGCCGGATGCGAGATAGAGACGGTATTCGCCTGCTGCTGCCGTCGCCGGGATGCGAAAACGGTACTGGCCCCAGATCAACTCGCCTTTGGCCCACGCGCTGGCGGGATAGCGGGAGGAAACCGCAAAAGTGCGGGCGGCGGCAACATTTCCACTGCCATCGACGAGCTGCACCGTAAATGACTGGTCCTGCCAGAGCGTCCGCTTGGCCTGCCAGTACAAATGCAAGGCCAGCACGTCGCCAGGAATACGATGTATTATATCGTATCGATATCCTAAAATCTGTAAACCGCCGTCAGGAAAACGCGCTGGCCGCACTCCCGACGGCAACCGTCCATCTGATGCGCCGCCGGACACAACCTCGACTTCACCGATCGCCACGATGAGGCCTTGCAGCGAACCATCTTCCAGGCGGCGCGCCGCCAGCGCCACACCGCCGTCGGATGGATAGACAGAAAGGACAAGCTGGTAGCGACCGGGCGGCACGCCGGGTAGCAGATCGAGGTCGATCGGGTCGCGAATCAGTGTATCGACGGGCCACTGCGTGGTGGGATACGCACCCTGCAGCGGCGACGTATCCATCGACGCCCAGACCAGGCCGTCATCATCCCTCAAGGCCAGGGTCAGCCGGTAAGGGCGAACCAGAGGTTGCTGCGCACGCCAGTAAAGGGTCAGCGGCAGCGATTTTCCGGAGACAACGCCCTGGACGGGCAGGCTTAGCCCAGGCAGTGCGAGCTGATCCTCAAAACCCAGACCAATCACGCTTGCGCCGTCCGGCAGTGCGTCGACCACCGGCAAACGGGTGTAAAAAGCGTGCGCTTGCAGCACTACGGATGGACTGTCGAATGTGACCAGTGACGCGCGACGCGCATTAGCTTCCAGCCAATGCAGCACGATGTTGCCCTCATTGGCCCAGCCCGGAGTCGATGAATAGGCAACCCAGAGGCGGTCATATTGCCCGGCCCACTTTTCCAGTGCGACATAGGTCATCTCCGCCGGCTGCCCAAAGAGCGGCAGTTCGATGTGCGCCGCGCTGGTCTGCACGTAATACTCGTACAAGTCAAAGATCGGCGCCGGAATGACGAGCACCCCATCGTCGGGCCGGATGCGCTCGCTCAGGTAGCGCCCCCAACTGCGGTGATCTTCTTTGGCATATTGCGGATCGGTGCGATAAGCGACGTCCGAAACCGACATTCCGGCCAGTACAACGGCCAGCGCGCCGGCGAACGGCCAGGCCAGGCTCAAACGGCGGCCCAAGCGAACGTGCCCCGATCGAGCCACGCCGCCCGCCAGCAGCAGATAATAAAAGGGGCTGGCAAACATCAAATGACGCGAGCCGAGGTAGGCCGGGTGCACCAGAGAAAGGACAAACATCGCGGCGCCAGGCCCCAGAAAACCGATCAGGACATAGAGCGCGTGCATCCGTGGCGTCCGGCAGGACACCATCAGCAGCGCTGTCGAAGCCAGGGCCAAGCCGATCGCCGCCCAGCGCACGCCGACCAGCGCGTCGGCAGAGAGGCCAAGGGTAAAGGCGTGCAATACGTCGCGCAGCAGCGCGGGCAGAGGCACAAATCGATAACCCGACGCGTCGCTCTGCGGAGGCATCGCCGACCAGCCCCAGATGAGCATCACCCCGGCGACGAACAAGGTCACCCCAAACACCCAGCCCAGCAGCGGCCGCCGCCCCTTGACGAGGCTGATCAGCCAGATCGATCCCTGCGCCAGCAAGAGCAAAAAAGTGTGATAGTGGGTGGCCAGCATCAAAGCTACAGCGATCACGTAGACGAGGCCCCAGCCCGCCGATCGCGCGCGCGCGTTTTGATGCGCGAGATCGTCTCGTCCGTGCACGTCGAGCAGTCGCAGCAGCGCGTAGAACGAGAGCACTCCCAGAAATGTCGCCAGGGTGTAGGGCCGCGCCTCCTGGCTGTACCACAGATAAAAAGGTGAGAGCGCCGCGATCAGCGCCGCCAGCACACCGCTCCATCGATCGAACAGGCGAACGCCGCACAGGTACAGCAGAGGAACGATCAACGCGCCCGCTGCCGCCGAGAGAAAGCGCAGCGCAAACTCGCTGTCACCGGCAGCCAGGATCGCCGTCCGTAAGAGCGCAAAATACAGTGGCGGGTGATTGTCGATCGACAACACCTCGGCCTCGCCGGACGGGATCATAATTCGATTGGAGAGGATAAAAGAAAAGGGCTTGGTCGCCCGATAGTGGCTCAGACTTTCGTCCCACCACAAACTCTGGTCGCCCAGCCCATACACGCCCCGCGCAAAGGAGAACAAGCAAAGCGCAAGGACAACCCATTGACCTTTTTTCACATCACATCGCTTTATTTACTTCCCGGCAGATCCTGCAACTCGGGCAACATGCAATGCGTGCGACGTGCAATGCTGCGCATTGCCTGTTGCCAGCTTCCGGGAAGCTATTCGCTTTACTTGCGCTTGCCTGCCAGCCCGCCAAAGAACATCTGGCCCATCATCTCGCCCGCAGTAGGAAGCTCGGATTTTTGCGCGCCATCCCAGCTCTGCGTCGAAAAAGCCTCGAGCCATTCGGCGCGTGCGGCCATCTGTTCCCGGTAATAGCGCTCGATCGCATCCGGATCGCCCTGCTCGATCATCGTTCGGAATTTGAACAACTCGTTCTGCAACGCATCGATCCAGCGGACCACGTTTTCCTTGTTCATCAACGCCCGGTCGCGATATTCGGTCACATCTTGCATCGAAAAACAGGTCACGCGATCAAAAGTTGCCCCGCACACGCGGCGCATATCGCGCCAGCCGCCCGACGAGGTGAGCGCGCCCAAAAAAGTCGCCGCGATCACGTCGGCCAGATGCTCGGTGCCGCCGATCAGTCCGTCATGCTCGTAGGGGTCGATATAGTGCGGGATCGCGCCCAGCATGGCCACCATATCCGTCACCAGCTTGACTGCCTCCGACGAGGCCTTGGCCGACGGGGTCAGGCAGTACATTTTCTTGGCAAACAGGTCCGGCTTGGCCGACTCGATGCCCGCCTCGTCGCCGAACAGGATCGGATCGCCGCCAACAAAACTCACTTCGTCGGGCAAAAGCTGATCGGCCCACTTGAGCACCGGCACCTTGAGGCTGGCCGTGTCGGTGATCACGCAGCCCGCCTTGAGATCGTGGGCCACCAGTTCCAGCGTCTCCTTGATCCCCGAAGCAGAAATAGCCATCACGATCATGTCGGCCTGGGCGCATGCCGCAAACAAATTGCGTTCGACCTTGTGCACCGCGCCCATCCGTTTCGCGGCCTGGGCCACACCGATATCCTTGTCGTGCCCGACCAACTCAATCTCTTCACCCCGCGCCTGGTGGATGGCCAGGCCGATCGAAGTGCCGATCAGGCCGGTGCCGATAATGGTAATAACGGGTTTAGCTGCCATGTAGTGACCTCCTCTTTAATTTTGTCCATCGGCCCACTGGAAAATTCGCACCCGCTCGTCGGACGCGGGGTGAGCCTGGTGTTTGTGAATCAGATCGACAACCTCGGGATCGCTGCCAGCGTATGCGGCCATCCGCGCAGCAGCTTTAGGGTGATCGACGTGGATGGCAAAACCGGCCTTCCAGCCACGTCCGTCCCGCGCCCACCGTTCGAGCAAGCCCGACGCCCGGCGGCGCAACAAGACCACCGCCACGCGGTGAACCAGGGTCAAGCGCCGGTCCGATTTTCCCGCATCGTGCAGCAGCGCCGCTTTTAACAAAATACTGTCGCCGTACCCGGCGTCGCGCAACGTATAAAACACGTCCAGGCTGTGCCGTCGATCTCTGCGCGGCATCCGATCAAAGATCGCCTTTTCGGCGGGTGAAAGCCACGCTTGAACCAGCACTTCCTCATCCGGGCGGACTTGAGCAAACAGCCCTCTAAAAAACTGTCCGGCGCGATACAGCACCGATCTGAACACAGCCTAGAATCCGATGATCACACGACTCAGCAGGTTGGTCAACGGGCTCAAGATCAGGCCGAGCAGGCTCGTTCCCCGAAAAATCCAGCCGGACCCGATCAGCAGCAGCAAGATGATTGGGCCGTAAGCCTGGAATCGATCCAGGAAACTGCCAACCTGGTAAGCCCAGTTGGCACGGATCAGGCTCAACAAGCCGCGCAGCACGCTGAATCCATCCAACGGAAAAAGCGGCAGCATATTGAACACTGCCAAAGAAATATTAACAAGGGCGACCAGCGCCAGGATCACGCTGAGCGTATAGGGCAAAGGCGACCCAAGCACAAGTGCAATCCGGATCGGTGCAGCGGCCAACGTCGCCAGAACCAGATTGGAGAACGGCCCGGCAAAAGCAGTGATCGCCAGGCCGACGCGAGGGCCAAAGCGCAGATTGACCGGGTTGACCGGTACCGGCTTGCCCCAGCCAAAGCCCAGACCCGAAAGTGCGCTCATCAAAATCATAATTCCCCCCAGCGGATCAAGATGAGCCAGGGGGTTGAGCGTCAGCCGTCCATTGTAGCGCGGCGTCGGGTCGCCGAGCAGCTCGGCAGAAAACGCATGTGAAAATTCGTGAATGGTGATGCCCGCCACCACGCTGATCAAACTGGCGATGGGCCAAATCAAGTTATCCAAAGTCATGTTTATAACCTCATTGCGCACGGATTATAGCATGAAATGAGTCCGGGGGCGAATTTCGCCCCATTGGTCAAAATATGCTATACTTTTGACTGTAGACCACCGATGG
Source organism: Anaerolineae bacterium (assembly GCA_016931365.1). Next base: position 1,093 of record JAFGEY010000184.1, on the reverse strand, counting down.
CAGACGGCGGTCAGCCGGAGAAATCTTGCCGCGATCCCCCAATTGCGATTCGACATCTTGATCCAGATGCGCGGTTGCGAATGGGTACATTCGAGAAACCGCGCCTACTGACGTCCAAAGGAGAACCAACTATGTCCTCGTACCTGAGCCAGTTCAACCGCACCGTGCAGTCGATCCAACAGCAGGCGAAACAAAATGCACAGCACCTGGATCGACTCACTGCCCAACTCCAGTTTGCCCACCGGCTGTGTACCATCCACCCCGACCAGGCCGGCGAATGGCAGGCCCTGATCCTTGACGCGGCGCGCGCCCTCGACGGCGGCCTCACCCGGCCCAACGTCGATCTCAACGCGCTGACCGCCCAGGTCGAAGCCGCGCTCGCGCCGGTCGGACAGGCGGCCAAAGCGTACACCCTGCTCTGCGTCAGCCACGCGCACATCGATATGAACTGGATGTGGTCGTGGCCGGAGACGGTCGCCGTCACCAACGACACCTTTCAAACCATGCTCGCCTTGATGGACGAGTTTCCCGGCTTCATTTTCAGCCAGGATCAGGCTTCAGTTTATGACCTGATCGAACGCTATAATCCACAAATGTTCGCACAGATACAAAAACGGGTGCAAAAAGGCCGCTGGGAGATCACCGCCAGTCAGTGGGTCGAGTGCGACAAGAACATGTCCGGCGGCGAGAGCCTCAGCCGCCACCTGCTCTACACCCGCGCCTACGTGCAGGACAAGTTCGGCCTGGGGCCGGAGGCGGTGCAGGTCGACTTTGAGCCGGACACGTTCGGCCACCCGGCGACCATCCCTGCTATTTTGACGCGCGGCGGGGTGAAATATTACTACCACTGCCGGGGCAGCGTCGGCCCGCACCTCTATTGGTGGCGCGGCCCCGATGGCTCGCGCGTGCTGGCTTTTAACGACGTGCAGTGGTATATGTGCGCCATCTCACCCGACATTGCTGACGCGCTGCCCGAATACGCTCAGGCCACCGGTATGAAAGCGATGCCCGTGCTGTATGGCGTCGGCGATCACGGCGGCGGCCCCACCCGGCGCGATCTGAGACGCATCATCGAGATGAACGAGTGGCCGGT
>JAFGEY010000023.1 GCA_016931365.1 Anaerolineae bacterium | reverse complement strand
GGTTCGACCGCAGCATCGACGCGCACATCAAAAACCTGCGCCGCAAGCTGGAACCCGATCCGCTGGAACCGCGCTACGTGCTCACCGTCTATGGCATCGGCTACAAGTTCACCGACGAGGCCGCGCCATGAAGCCCCGCTGGACCCATCACCGCATACATCACGCACCCTGGCTGCACGAGTTGCCCGACTGGCGCCGCCGCCGGGGCAAGCTCTTTTTCCGCTTGGGGGGACTGTTCGGCCTGCTCACCATGCTCATCCTGTGCGCGGCCTTCGCCTTGATCGTCCCATTTATGCGCCATACGGAGGGACAAGGCCACCTGCCAACCCTGTTTCTGGTCGGCGGAATCGGGCTGCTCTTTGCCCTGCCCGGACTGATGGTCGCCATCGCCGCGCGCGCTTTTCGCAACGTCGCCACCCCGCTGGCCCAGGTAATGGATGCCGCCGACCGCGTCGCCGAGGGTGATCTGAGTGTGCGCGTGCCCGACGATGGCCGCGGCGACTTTGGCCGCTTGACTCGTTCGTTTAATCGCATGGTGCAAGAGTTGCAACTGGCCGATCAGCGTCGCCGCAACCTCACCGCCGACGTGGCCCACGAGCTGCGCACGCCGCTGCACATCATCCAGGGCAACCTGGAGGGTGTGCTCGACGGCGTCTATCCCTGCGACGCCGATCACATTGAGGCCACGCTGGACGAAACGCGCCTGCTCGCCCGCCTGATCGACGACCTGCGCACGCTCTCGCTGGCCGAAGCGGGCCAACTTGCGCTGCACCTGGAATGGGTCGATCTCGTCGAACTGATCGCCGACGTCGCCACCAGTTTCAGCGGCCAGGCCGAGAGCGCCGGCGCCGAGCTGCGAACCGACATCCCCGCCTCACCGCTGATGGTCACCGCCGACGCCGACCGGATCGACCAGGTGCTCAGCAACCTGGTCGCCAACGCGTTGCGCTACACCCCTGCCGGCGGCAAGATCGCCATCTCGGCCCAGCCCATCGACGGCGGCGCGCGCATCCGGGTCAGCGACACCGGCGCCGGCATCCCTCCCGATGACCTGCCCTACATTTTCGACCGCTTCTGGCGTGGCGACCGCGCCCGTACCCGCGGTGATGGCAGCGGCAGCGGGCTGGGTCTCGCCATTGCCCGGCAGCTCGTGCAGGCCCACGGCGGGCGCATCCACGTCGAAAGCCGGGTTGGGCAGGGCACCACGTTCACCATCGAATTGCCGTCGTGGCCGCCGGCTGCATAACGTTTCGCCGCAGCAGGGCAACAATCACCCCGGTCAGTGCCATCAGTGCCAGCGCAAAGAGCGCCCAGCCAAAATCACGGCTGACCAACTCGATCTTGTCCACATTGACCACAAAATCGATCATCACCCCCACGCCGTGGAAAAAGGGCCAGATGATCCACAGGTTGCGCGTCAGGCTGAACACCGACTGGTACATCAAGCCCACGCCGAACAGCTTGAGCAGCGCCAGGGGCACATTCTCCTCCAGCGGCAGTTGCGTGCCCGTGTGCCACAACACGTACAAGATCGCAGCAACGAAAATTGCCGGTAGGGGACCGAACGCTTTTTCCAGCCGCAGGTGAATGAACCCGTAATAGAGAAACAGCTCAAACAGCCCGCCGGCAAAAACCAACGGCACGGTCGCCTTGAAAAATTGATCCCAGCGAATCGACGCCCAATCGGCCTCAAAGATGATGATCAGACTCATCAGCGCCGCCAAGGCAAGGTTGAGGATCAAGCTCACGGCCCACTTGTCCCGGCGCAGGCCCATCGCCGCCACAGGTTCCCGCTCGACCAGCAGCGTGTAGCCCCACGGGATCGCCACGCCGCACAGCGCATAGATCAATACGCGGTGGATGAGCTTGGCCGCCAGCGAATCGACGCCCACCAGCAGCATCGACGCGCTGAAAACAAATGCCAGCAGCCCTGCACCGACGGCGACCCAGGTATGTCGCGTCGGCCGCCAGCGAAAGACAAATGCCTCCTTGCGTCGAACGACCAGAACGAAGGCCAAAAAGATGATGCCCATCACGAGTTGTTCCATTACACACCTCTTTTATTCAAAAACCACCAATTCGGAGTGCTTGAGCGCTTCTTCATAGATCGGCCCTTGAGCGATGAAGCCCAGCCCGCGGCCGCTGCCCCGCACGGCCAGCAGCCTGTCGCCGGGATGTACGTCTACCTCGGCGGGGATCGTCACCGTCCCACGGGCCGGAAACCGGCTCCGTCCCAGAACACGCAGCGAATAGCCCCCCATCTGCGTCGATAACCCGGCCATCAGCGCCGGGCTGCTGACAGCGAATCCGCCCGAGCGCCGGCTGCCGGCGATGAAAATCGCCTCCTGTTCGGCTTCGAACCTGTATTCACGCCACGCTTCATCCGGAATGGGCATCTCGCGCTCCGCCCCGACGACGACCCAGCCAAAGACCCATTTGCCTCGCGGCGCCAACTGCGGCATCGAGTCACCCCTCCTTGACGATCATCACGTCGAGCAAGCTCTGCTCGACACGCGCACCTTCGAGTTTTGACTGCGCCACCAGGTCTTCCAACTCGTCCGCCGTGTACGACGAGCGAATCGAGTTCCAGTAATGGACGCGGAAATCCGGCGGCACCAGCAGCCCGATCGCCCAGGCTACGGCCTTGGGCCACAGCTTGTACAGCCGTTTCGAATCGCGGACGATACAGCGCCCGCCCGGCTTGAGCACGCGGGCAATTTCGTTCAACACGGCCAGCGGGTCCTCCCAATGGTGCAGCGACCCCGACGAGACGACAAAGTCAAACTCGCCGTCGGCAAAGGGCATCGCCTTGGCGTTGCCCTCCCGCCACGATACCCGTCCGTTCAGCCCGGCGCGCCGGGCGTTTTCCGCCGCCACGGCCAGCATCGCCGCCGATAGGTCGAGGCCGGTCACCCGCACGCTCTCCGGCAGCCGCTGCGCCACCTGGATCGCCACAAACCCCGGCCCGGTGCCAATGTCGAGCACCTTGCCCGTCGGTGGCACGCCCATCTCGACCACATCCCGCGCCAGCCGCGCATAATCTTCCTGGATAAACTTGCCGCCCATCACCTGGTTGAATTGCCGCGCCGCCTTCATCTCGGCGATGGCTTCGCTCTCTGGAACTCGTTGCATGTTGTCCTCCATTTATTAAACATAAAATATACAAGATTGTATAATACGGCAAAAAAAAGCACCTATCGATTTGACTGGATCAAGAATAAAACCCCTGCTCTACTTTGGCCAACAGATCTTGCGTCCAGGCCAGCTCGGCCGCGATGTGCCGGCGCGCGTGATCGAAAATCGCCGCCGCCCGCGCAGGGACTTCAGGTTTGGACATTTCCTCGCCTTGATGCACATTCAGATGGGCGACCACCTGCTCCAGTTGGGCCACGCGCGCGCGCAGACACGACCTGACCTCGTCCGGCGGCAGCGCATCCATAAAAAAGAGCGCGATGTCCAGGTCAAAATACTGCTGCTGAAACGTGCGCCACACCTGTTTGAGCTGGCTGAGAAATTCGGCGCGCCCGGCGTGGGTGATCTGGTATACCGTGCGCGAAGGCCGGTTGCCCTCCTGCTCCGTGGCCACCTGCTCGATGAACCCCTCGTCAGCCAGCTTGTTCAGCGCAAAATAGATCGAGCCAAAGGCGATGTTGGTCCAGTCGCCCATGTGCTCTTCGATGATTTGTTTGAGTTCATAGCCATACAGAGGCCGCTCGCGCAGCAGCCCCAGCAGCACCAGCCGTGTAGACATGGCGATCCTTTCAGCAAAATATTCAATCTTGAATATTATACAACGAATATTAGATCGTGTCAAGTCCTGGTTGTTTTGACTTCTGGGATGCGCTCTGTTATACTGCGTTTGAAACCGTGCAGGGGAGGTCACTTTTGATTTTACTGGTCGAAGATGAACTCAAATTGGCCCAGGTCATCGTCCGCGAGTTGGAAGCGGCCGGTTATGAGACGCGCCACGCCGCCGATGGCCTGGCCGCGCTGGACGAGATCGCCCATCACCCGCCCGACCTGGTGATCCTCGATTGGATGCTGCCCAGGCTCGACGGGCTGGAGGTGCTGAGGCGCATCCGCCAAGGCGGTCGCCAAGGCGGTCGTCAAAGCAGCGCGGACAACCCGGCTGCGGCGGTGCCGGTGCTGATGCTCACCGCCAGGGGTGAAGAGATAGACCGCGTGATCGGGCTGGAGGTCGGCGCGGACGACTATATGAGCAAACCGTTCAGCGTGCGCGAGTTGATCGCCCGCGTGCGCGCCCTGCTGCGCCGGCTGGATCGGGTGCAACAAATTTTGCAGGCTGATCGCCAAACGGAGGCGCAGACCGCGCGCTATGGCGGGCTGTGCCTGGAGCCGGAAGCCTACCGGGCGACGCTGGACGGCCGACCGCTCGACCTCACCCGCACCGAATTCGACCTGCTGCACCTGCTGATGCGCAATCCGGGCCGCGCCTTCAGCCGCGCCTATCTGCTCGATGCGGTGTGGGGCGAAAATTACGTCGCCGGCGACCGCTCGGTCGATAACACCGTGCTGCGCCTGCGCAAAAAGCTGGGC
>JAFGEY010000022.1 GCA_016931365.1 Anaerolineae bacterium | reverse complement strand
TCTGATAAGCCATTCGGGGCTTCTTTTGTGATGAAAACAATCCTTGATGCAGTCGGCCTGGTTGAGGGGTATTCGTATTGGACTTTCTCCGATATTTTTGAAGAGGGTGGTATGCCGCATGCGGAATTCCATGGCGGATTCGGGCTTTTGACCCTTCACGGTGTTGCGAAACCAACATTTCGCGCCTTCGAACTGCTTCATAAACTTGGCAACGAGATATATGAGAAAACGCTGGCCGATGGTACGGTCGATGTATATGCGGTGAAGAAAGACGCATCACGTTGCGTACAGATTATTGCCGTTAACCATCACTCCCTACAGCACGTAATCAATGAGGAGCGCGTCAAGATTTCTCTCAGTGGAATCAACAAGCCGGATGGAGCTAAACTTGCCGGAGATTTACAACGTGTGGATGACTCGCATGCAAATGCAATTGAAACATGGTTTGAAATTGGCGCACCCGATTACGTAAATGACAGGCAATTCGCTGCGCTACAAGCGGCATCATGGATGGAAACGGAAACAATTTCTGTCCAGGTCAGCAATGAGACGGTAGAGCTGGAACTGACCATTCCGCCTATGGGTATCGCAGCGGTTAACCTTTATCTTTGATCGTCTTTGCTCCCCGGCTCTTACATACTGGACTCTGGCGAAGCGATATATGGATCAGGGGCCTTTCCAGCGCGGGCACATCTTTTTCGAGATCGGCGCGTTGGTGATGTTGCGCTCGCCCGTGCCGTCGGAGCGAATGACAAACACGTCAGCATTGGCCCCGGCAACCAGCTTTAAATAGTACACATAGCTGCCATCCGGCGTGAACTGGAGCGGCCAATCGTTGTATTTGACGCCGAGGATCACCTTGTAGCCGTCCTCGTCCACTTCGGCGCGGATCACACCCATGTTCTGATCGGTGAACAAAAAGTGGCTGCTGTCCGGGGCCCAGTTGAGACCGCTCCAGATGTACAGCTTGCCGATATAATAGGAGCGCAGTTGCTGCCCGTCGCTGGCGCGCACCAGTGTGACGGCGAAATTGCCATCGCCGACGTTGGACGTATTGGCCTTGACCGCCCCATTGGGCGCGGGACAAGAGCCAACCGTGCCTGCTACCAGGCAGACGTTGATCGCCTTGATCGGGATGCTCTTGCCATCCATCGTGCGCACTTCACGGTTACCCTCAGGACAGGTCGAGTTGGCATAGGTAGTCCGCCCGATCTCGACCGGGTTGCTCCAGGCCGGGTCGGTGGAGTAGAGATAATAGTTATCGCCCTCTTGCACGGTAAAGATGATCCGGCCCACTTCGCCCGAAGCAGGCATGACCGGCGTTGCCGTCGCGCCGGGCACCGGCGTCCCTTGCGCAACTGTCCCCGCTAAGAAAGCAATGTCGTCAAAATAGAGTGTGCCCGTCTTGGCCCCATCCGCCCGGTCGATGACGATGCCGCTGAAACGCACCGGGTAATCGACTTTGCTATTGTCCGGGCCGTAAACGTGGCCGTTAGGCCAGGGCAGGCCGGGAGCCAGTGTGCCGGTCATCTTTTGCCAGCCCGTGTGATAGATGCGCCCCATCGCCACAGCCCACATCTCGCCCTCGGCGTCGAGCACCCACAGGTTGAAAAAATGACCGGAGCCGTCGCCGTACACCCACACACTGACCTGGTTTGGCTCGCCGGAGACCGCCGTCTTTTGCTCAAAGATGACAAAATCGTCCCCCGCAGACGCGCTGCTGAAATTATAGACCAGTTTGCCCGCATAGCTGCCCGATTTGACTTGCTCGCTGCTTTGGGTGAACTCGCCATAGGGTTGATCGCCGCGCCGCCAGGTGCCAAAGGTCTCAAAAGAGATCAATGCACCCGTGCTTGGCTGCGTGGGCGGTTTGGTCGCTGTTTTGGTCGGCGTCGATGCCGGCGTCGAAGCGGATGTCTCCGACGTAGGCGTTGCCGTCGGGATCGGAGTCGGCGTTGGCGGAACCTCGGTTGGCGTCGCTGTCGGCTCCGGCGTCGGCGCCGTCGTTGCCGTCGCCGTCGGCTCTAGCACGTTGATCGAGATCGTCTGAGTCGATTTTTTCCCTTCGTACTGCGCGAGCAGCACCACCGTGCTCGGCTTGTCAAACGACGTGCGCAGCGTGCCCAGGGCAGGCAGGTTCGACCATTTGGGCTGCGCCGCGTAATCGAGGTAAATTTCGATGCTGGCTACGTTGCCGGTCACCTGCCAGGCCAGTTCCACCTCTTGACCGCGCACCGCTTCGAGAGGCGAAGACGCAAAAAACACAATCTCCGGCGCGCCGGGCGCCGGGGCAACCTCGACCGTCACCGATTGGCGCTCTCCGCCGGGCAAGATCAGTTCATAGGTGGTCGTACCCAGCGGCTTGTCGACGATGCTGCCGCTGGCGGGCGCATCCTGGCGGATGTTCGGCTCGATATCCACCGAGTCGGCGCCGGAAACGCGCCACTCGATGGTCACACTGTCGCCCTGGACGACGGATTGGGGACTGATGGCAAAGAGTTCGATCTTGGGCTCCGGCGTCGAGGTCGACGTAGCATTCATCGCCACCGCTACCGTGGGCGTAGGATTGAACCGGTCGAGAATCGACGGCAAAAACAACACCCCGCCCACAACCAGCGCGGCGATCAGCGCAAAGGCCAGAATCACCACCGGGATCACCCACCTGCGCTTTTTGGGTGGGGCAGCCACGCCACCCGCCGGCGTTTGCGGGTAGACATAGCCCGAAGGCGGCGTTTGTGGATAAGGCGTCACTCCGCCGGACGGCGTTTGTGGATAATACCCCGGCGGCGGCGTCTGCGGATAAGGCGTCGCCCCGCGCGCCGGCGTGGGCTGGGGATAGGTGGGCATCCCGGACGGTGGGGTCTGTGGCGTTGAGCTTACGATTGTCTTGCTCTGGTAAGGAGCCATCAGGTCTTCCATCGGCGGCATAATAAACGTATCGGGCTTCATCACCGCCGTTTCCAGGTCGGCGACCAGATCGCCAGCCCAATCGTAGCGTTGGTTGGGGTCTTTGGCCATCGACTTGCGCACCACGGCTTCGATCACGGGGGTGATATTGTGGCTCGGCGCGATCATGGGCGGCGGTTCGTCCATCAGGTGAGCCAGCAGAACGGCATGCGGCGTCGGCTTGACAAAGGGGACGTTGCCGGTGAACATATGGTAGAGCATCACGCCCAGCGAATAGATATCCGACCGGCGATCGAGAGCATCGCCGCGCGCCTGCTCGGGCGACATATAGTCCGGCGTACCCATGATGAACCCGGTACGGGTCAGACGGCTGCCGGTGGTGGCGCGCACCAGGCCAAAATCCATCAACGTGATATGATCTTTGCGATCGGGATCGATCATAATGTTGCTGGGTTTGATGTCGCGGTGGATATAGCCCTTGGTATGGGCATAGTCGAGCGCGTTGGCGATCTGGCGCAAAACGTTGACGATCCGCTCCGGTGACAAAGCGGTTTCTTTGGTCAACAACTCGGCCAAAGTCATCCCTTCGAGGTATTCCATGACGATATAGTGAACCTGCTCCTCACTGCCCACGTCGTGGATGGTGATCACGTTGGGATGATGCAGCGCCGCCGCCGACTGAGCCTCGCGCAGAAAGCGTTTGACCAGGTCCATATCTTCAGCCAATGAAGGCAGAAGCACTTTGATCGCCACGTAGCGCTGCAAATTGGCCTGATAAGCTTTATAGACGGTGGCCATGCCACCTTTGCCCAACTCTTGGGTGACTTCAAAGTGTCCAAGCGTCTTGCCGACTAGATCCATAGCCAAGACCTCTCTGTTCTTCTCCCCGACATATGCCCACTTGCAAGTATAGCACAACACAAGCAAAATTCAAGTTACACTCTGGTTACTTATTGCGCCTGCCATATCTTGATGTTGTCAAATGTAGCCCGCGCAGGCGGATTTTCGTAGGCAGTCACAACCACTGCAATCGATCCCACTTGCAACGAATTGTCCTGGAATTCGTACACCAACTCATCGTTGATGTACAGAGTAACCATGTCGCCCAGCCGGATCAGGGTAATGTGGTTGATCATCCCTGTGCTCTTGATCGCGCCATGATTCGTCCAGTCGACGATTTCGGTCCACTCGCCATCGACCTTTTTGCCAAAGGTGAAACTGCCGTTGCCGTTGATGTCCAACTCGTAGCGGTTGTCCTTGTTCTTGTACGCAAACAACACGCCATAGGCGTTGTACTTGTTTCCTTCGGCCAGCCTGGCATCGAGTTCGAGCACAAAGTTGTCCAGATTGGGTCCGGCGGCATTCCAGGCCATCCAACTCGCCTTGATCACCTCGAGCGAGTATGCGCCATTGTCGAGGCTATAGACCACGTCTGCCGATTCGCTGATCTCCCAGTCGTCATCCGGATCGACAAAATCCTGCTCGTAGAGCAAATCGCCCTGGCTGAAGCTCGGCGTGGGCGTCGGTGTCGGCGTGGGCGTCGACGTCGGTGTAGAGGTGGCGATTGGCGTCGGCGTCGGCGTAAAAGTCGGCGTAAGCGTAGGCGTGGGCGTTGGCAGGAACTGTGGCACGACGACGAAAACCACGCACAGCGCGCCGCATCCCAATACGAGCAAAGCGACAACAACAACGATGATCCACGTCCACGGCGAGCGTTTCTTGGACGCCGCCGAGGGTAACGGCGACGTTGAAGGGAACGGCGACGTTGAAGGGAACGGCGATGCCGCCGGCGATTCATAGACTGGCGGCGGCGGCGCTTGAGTCACGTCGCGGCCGCACTCACCGCAAAATCGCTCGCCGGGCAGCAGCGCCGCTCCGCAATGCGGGCATTTTCCCGCGCCCACGGCGGAAACTCCGCCCCCGACGGGAACGCCACACTGGGGACAAAACTTTTCTCCTTGCGGAACTTGAGCTTCACAATTCGGGCATTTCATGGTTTTCCTCCTCGCCCGGCCAGAGCCGGAATCAAATCAGTTGAGACCGAAATCTTGTCTATCCAATCAGCCTGGTTCTTGGATTGCTCAAAACGCATAACCACATTTACCACAAAACTTGCGTCCCGGCAAATTCGCGTGCCCGCATTGGGGGCACACCTGCCTGTCGATGGGCTGTTCTTTGGATGCGCCACACACGCCGCAAAACTTGCGGTCGAGGGGCACCGGCGACTGGCAGCGCCAGCAGACCCAGGTCTGGAGCGGCGCGCCGCATTTGCTGCAAAACTTGGTGCCTGACGGCGTCGGATGGCCGCAACGGGGGCACTCGACCATAATCCTGGCCTGTACGGACTCGATCAGTTGATTGACATCGTGGTAGCCATCCAACTGGTCGTCGATCCGATCCAGCAGTTCGAGCGCTTGCTCCCACTCTTCGAGCGCGATGTGTGTCTTGGCCTGGCTGTACCAGGCAGCCATCTGCGCCTCGTTTTCCAGCTCGCGCTCGGTCCGCTCGATGAGCGAAGCAATGTTTTTATAGCCGGGCGCGAGCGCGTGGATCTGGTGCAATGCCGTCTGCGCTTCAGCCCAGCGCCGGTTCGACATCGACTCCAGGGCCTGGTTGTACAGGTCGGCAATGCGCTTTTGCGCCCCATAGAGCGCGCGCACGTCACGAAAATCGGCGCGCAGGTCGTACAGCCGCCGCAACAAGTCATAGCCCTGATCCCACGCCTGTGTCTTGAGCGCATCCTGGGCCTGCTCGTAAAGCCGTTCCAGGTTTTTTTGCTCGGCTTTGCCCATTTGCACGGTATTCAGCAGGCCGCGCACGTCGCGATAGCCCGGCTCGTCCTGCTCCAGCTTGCTCAAAATCGCTTCCGCCTGATCCCAATCGCCCTGCGATACCCACTGCTGGGCGCGGTTATAGCGGGCCAGCAAGTCTTGCTGACGGCGCGCCTCGTCCAGTTTGGCCTGCACGTCGGCAGCATGGGCATCTTGCGCCGCCACCTGGCCTAACTGCTGAATCGCTGCCGCCCAATCCTCCTGCTCGAAAGCCTGAATGCCCAATTCGTACGGCGTCGCCTCAACCTCGGGCGCGATGACCTTGCGCCGCATCCGTTCAAACGACGATTCGGCGTCCGGCTCGGTGACAATGACCGAGCCGACGATGTCTTTGAAATCCTCCAGCAGGCGGTCGGGCCGTTTGATCTGCCCGCTCTGGTAGCTCAGATACTCGATGTCGCGGTCGCGCTCGCTTTCATTCAAAAAGAGCACGTCGTTCTGCCAGGCGATGACCAACGGGTGCAGGCTCAATACGGGCACGTTGGTGCCGTGTTTGCACAGGTAAAGCTGCTCCTCGACGCGATAATCACCCTGGCTGTCGGAGACATAGGCCTCTTTGAGCCGCGAGGGCGGCGTGCTGCCCATAAAACTGACCATTTCGTGCGTATAACTGCCGCGCCGCAGCCGCACATCTTCGATGTAGACCAGCTTGTACGCTTCCAGGAAGGTCAGTTGGCCCAGCATCTCTTCGAGGGCGGCAAAGAGTGGATCGTTGATCTGCTCGCAGTGATACTGGTTGATCGCCCCGTGGCCGATCGTCTTGTTGCGATAATTGACCATCGCGTCGCAGAACTGGCGCACCGAAAGGGATGTAGTCGCACTGTCGGTTCGATTCTGCACGTAATTGACGATCTGGTTATAAGCGTCAATCATCGCCGGACGTTCGCGCTGTTTCTTGTTATAGGCATCAAACAACTCGGGAATGAACATCTCAGCTACGCGTCCCACACGCTCATAGGCGCTGAGCACCTCGCGCAAAAAGCCGTTCCACTGTCCCAGCGAGGGCCGGAACAGGCCTTGCAAAGCCTGCTTGACGCGCCCGTCTTCCAACCGATCGGCCAGGTATTGGGCAATAGCAATTGACGAGAGATACTTGAGCGTAACCTCGAACAGCCTGACCCGCTGATCGTGTGCGCCGACCGCCTCGCGCACATTGTCGGCGTTGTGATAGGTCAACGCAATTGGATAGGGGTATTGGTAGAGGATCTCGGTTTTGACGTTCATGGCCAATCCTTTAGAACTATCCTGAAATTCGCCAAGCCCCGTCTCCGGGGACGAGAGCAATTCTCGGACAGGTACTTGTTTGATCTGACTACGCCAACAGGGTCTGCGCGCGCCGTTGCAGTTCGATGTTTTGCAGCCGCCGGGCCAGCGCGATCACCTGCTCGATCGCGCCGCGCATGGCCGCCTCATCGCCCAAATCATGGTGCAGGCAGGCCTGCTCCAGCAAGGTCTGCGCCCGATCGATCTCTTCACCGTGTTCGGCAGCGGTCAGGGCGCGTCCAAGATGCTCGCTTGCCGCCGACAGATCGCCGCTCAACCGGGCCAACCGGGCTAAGGTACGATACAATTCACCCTCAGCCCATGTGCCTGCCAGCAAAGCTTGCGCCTGTTCGCACTCGCCGGCGGCCAGGTCAACCTGGCCCCGGTCGAGGGCCAGGTTGGCGCGGAACATGTGCACAAAGCCCAGGCTGCGCGCTCGCACGCCTGCGTCGGAAATGCGCTCGGCCAGCGACAGCGCCTCGTCAAGGCGCTGTTCGGCCAGATCGAGCGCTCCCTGCAAGCGCCGCACTTCACCGATCAGGTTAGTCCACTGCTGAATCCAGGCCACATTGGCCTCAAACTCTTCGGCCAACAGGTCGATGTCCTTCTGTAGATACTCGGCCGCCTGGTCAAAGCGCCACTGGCGCGAATACATGCGGCCCAAACCGCCAAAAGTGATCGCCAACCCGGCCTTGTCGCCCAGCCGCTCCTTGAGCCGCGCCGATGCGTGAAAGGCTTCCTCGGCCTCGGCCCAACGGTTTTGCCGCACCAACGTCTCGGCCAGCGTATTTTGCAGCCGCGCCTCTTGCACCGGCTGCTTGGTGCGGGTGCGAACAATCTCCAGCGCGCGGTGCAGGGTCGGGATCGCTTCCTCTCTGCCCTGCCCCGAGTAGCACAGCCCCAGATAATGGTAGCCCTGGGCAAGCACGGCGTAATCGCTTTCGGCCTGGGCCAACTCAATGCCCTGCTGCAAAGACGCTTCGGCCTGCGCCCATCCATATTGCAGCCGGTGCAGATTGCCCAGCTCGACATACGCCGACGCACGGCCTTCGCTGAACCCGACGCGTTCGCTCGTTTCGAGGTAACGATGGAAATGCATTGCCGAGCGTTGCCATTCTTTCTGCTGGCTATAGATCATACCCAGGTAATAGTCAACCTGGGCCTGTCCCTGCGCATCGTCCAACTGGTGGTACAGCCCGGCGCTCTTGTCGAGCAGCGCCAATGCGGTTTTGACCTCGCCGCGCTGGAAACGCAGCCAGCCCAGCCCGGCATAGATCTCGGCCTGGCGCGCATCGTCACCCGCGCTCAAAGCCAGCGCCTCCTCCAGGCGAGCCAGCGCCTCATCCCAATCGCCCGACTGCTCGGCAGTCAAACTCATCGCACGAAGAATGTCGTATTTCATCTCAAAATATGCCTGTGGATCGGACACCTGCGCCAGTGTCTGAAGTGCCATCTCGTAACTCTGAACGGCCTCCGGATAGGCCGCGCTGCGCAAAAGCGTTTCCGCATTCTGCACGGCAAAGTGCAGGGCTTTGTCCCAATCTTTTCCGGCCAGGTAATGTGCGGCCAGTTGCGCCGTCTGACTGTCTCCGCCGCTCGCTTCGATCGCCTGGGCAATGCGCAGATGATCGCGCTGCACCAGGGCCGAGGTAGTCCGTTCGCGCAAAGACTGCCGCAGAAACGAGGATGCGAAACGCACCCGGCTGGGGCCTTCCCAGACCAGCAGCGCCCCCCGCTCGGCCAGATCGATGACCGTTGCCAGCAGTGCGCGCTCACTGGCTCCAAGATAGGCACACAATAAGGGTGAGGTCAGCGTTTCGAGCGGCATCGGTTCGACCAGCAAGGCCGCGCACTCGATCAGCGCTCGCTCCAGGTCACTCAAGTGTGCCAACTGGCGATCGAGCAGGGGCTGCAGGGCCGATTGGGCGGTGCCCACCTGCTCGACCCCACTCTCGATGCCCACGGCGTCGATCAATCGCAGGCTGTCGACCAATGTTTTGGGCAAGCCCCGGCTGAGATCGACCAGGGTATCGAGCAATGACTCTGGCAAATGCTGAACGCTCACCTCGCGCCCCAGTTGGCGCATCTGCGCGCCATTGAGCGGAGTCAAATGCAATACGGCATCCGGCTGGGCCAGTCTGGGCGGGAGCTTGTGCGCCCATTGAGCCTCGCCCTGGATCGAATCCACCTGCCAGGTGGCCCCGATGAGCAGTCGAGCATTTTCGACGCGCGTCAAAAGGTAATCGAGCAGTGCAAAGGTGGTCGTGCCGGCCAGGTGCAGATCATCGATGAGCAGCAGCAGGGGCGTTCTACGACGACGTTCGATCTGTTCAAGCACCTGGAGGATGAATTCGAAATTGCGGTTGAGCAATTCGTCGCTGCTCTGTTGCCCGCGCCGCGATTCAAAAATGCTGATGCCCACCTTGATACCAAACCCAACCAGCTTGGCGCCAGGAATGTCCTCAAGCGCATCAAATATATCGTCCAGTGAGATTTGATCGACGATGCTGTGTACGCTGCGATCGTTGATCAACCTGCCGTTGCGATCAAAACAAAGGCCCAGCATGGTCAGAAACGGCCCATAGGGATTGGCCATCGTTTCTTCGGTGCACTGTCCGCTCAACACTTCCCAGCCAGATTGGGCAGCGTGCAGGCCACAAGCCTGCAAGAAGGCACTTTGGCCGCAACCCGCCTCACCAACGATCTGCACATAGCCCGATCCGCCGTTGCGAAACTGGCTGACAAGGTCATCAAAGCGGCTCAAAAGCTCGTCACGGCCAATCAGCGCCCAGGATGGATCATCGCTCATTCGAACAGCACTCCGGTTTCAGACACCAATCAGTTCACGCTGCGCCGGCTTGAGTCGACGTGCTGCTTTGAGCCGCCGTGCCGCTTTGAGCCGCCGTGCTGCTTTGAGCCGCCGCATTGACCTGATCGGATACTTTTTGGGCCACCTCTTGCAAACTCATCACGAACCCGGCGACATAGATGCCCGCAAAGAGCAAGACAGACAGCACGAGGGCCATTTTTTCCATTTGCGATTTTTCCGGCATCAGACCTTACCTCGCTTTTTCATCAATCGCGTCACCAGACCGCGCAGTTCGGTGCCGAGGAGCGGCTTGGTGACATACTCGTCCACGCCTGCCTGGCGCGACAAGGCCTGTCTGTAAGACGTCGAAGCAGTCACAATGACAACCACGGTTTGAGCTGTTTGTGGATCGGCCTTGATCGCCCGGCTAACTTCATAGCCATCCATTCCGGGCATCATCAGGTCGAGCAAAACAATGTCAGGATATTCGCGGCGCACGATGTCCAACGCTTCGCGACCACAGTGGGCAGTCCAGACCTGGTGTCCATCCAATTGCAGGATTTTGGCATTGATCCTGAGAAAGGTATCTTGATCGTCGACAACCAGTATTTTAGCCATCACGTTTGGGTATCATTGGCCTGCAAAAAAGATTGTTTATACGTCGCCTGGGACGCTTGTCTGGCGGTCAACTCACATCTGGGAACAAACACCCCTTGTCCGGTGCGTCCGATAAATTCGCCGTCGCGAACGATGACCTGTCCGCGCAACAAGACCGTGCAAGGCGCTCCATGCCCCTGCCAGCCTTCATACGGGCAGTGATCGACGGTATGGTGTAGCTCATCGGCGCGCAGTGTCCACGACCTGGCCGGATCCCAGATTGCCAGATCAGCATCGCTGCCTACGGCAATCGTTCCTTTGCGCGGATATAGTCCCATCAGCCGGGCCGGAGCCGTCGCACAAACCTCGACCATGCGCTCAAGGCTTAGACGCGCTTTGTTCACCCCTTCTTCCCAAATGAGTTGCCCGCGCGTCTCGATTCCCGGAATACCGTTTGGAATGCGAGTGAAATCCTCGCGCCCACACTCGCGCTGCGCGCGCGTCCAGGGGCAGTGATCGGTCGAAACGACATCCAGTTCGCCGCGCGCGAGTGCGCGCCAAAGCGCTTTCTGATGCTGCGCGCCACGCAACGGCGGTGACAGGACGAAATTTGCGCTCTCAAAATCGGGCCGATCGTACATCCGGTCGGATAAGAGCAGATGTTGGGCGCACACTTCGGCATACACGGTCTGCCCACGATCGCGCGCCGCGCGCACGCACTCGACGGCCTCCTCCGTAGACAAATGCACCAGGTAGATGGGCGTACCCACCAGTGACGCCAGCGCAAGCACACGCTGCACGGCCTCGGCCTCGACTATGGGTGGCCGGCTGCGCGCGTGCCACTCGACGCCGGTGTTTCCCTGCGCCAGAAAACGGCGCTGCAGATAGGCGATGCCGGCGTCGTTTTCGGCGTGGATCAAAGGCAAAATGCCATTCTCTCGACAGACCTCAAACAGAGCAAGCATCTCGCCGTCGCTCACGCGCACCGTCGGATAGGTGGTGTACAACTTGAGGGTGGTGTACCCTTGTCCGGCCAGTGTGGGCAGTACAGACAGCGTGTCCGGCAGCGCGTCAATGGCGGTGAGGTGCAAAGCGTAATCGACGACCACCCACCCATCGGCCTCAGCGCGGCGCTCGCACACAGCATCGTCAAGGGCCTGCCCGCGCCGCGGTGTGACAAAATCGACGATTGTCGTCGTCCCACCACACGCTGCCGCGATCGATCCCGTTTCAAAATCGTCGGCGGAAATCTGGCCGCCGACCGGCAACTGCAGATGTACGTGCGCGTCAATCAGACCGGGCAGCACATATTTGCCTTCAACGTCGATCGCCCGCTCGCCGGTCAATCCCTGTCCCAGCGCAACGATCATCCCCTCGGCAATGCCCACATCGGCTTCAAAGACATCGTCGGCGGTGACAACCGTGCCCTTTTGGATGACCAGATCGAACTGAGACATTGCTTCCTCACCAGGCTGTGCGCACCGTTATTATACCACGACTTGAACGCTTCTCACAAGCAGTTCTCGGGATATTGTATTGGACAATTTGCCGCTTTTGGTGTATCATTGGCTATCCTGACCCGGACAGAATTTGACTGGTCAGGCACTAACAGGGTATTCAAGAAAAGTGCATATGCCAAACCATACTCGCGCGGGAACATGCAGATCGATTCACCAGGGGCAGACCTGCGGGAGTTTTTTGTGACACTCGAAGAGCGAGATTCAAAAAGAGAGGATTCGACACATGAAAGTTATTTTGATTCAAGACGTACCCAACCTCGGCCAAGCGGGCGACATCAAGAACGTCTCTGATGGTCACGCACGCAACTTTTTAATTCCCCGAGGTCTGGTTCGCTCGGCCACCACAGGCGAGGTCAAGCAACTGGATCAATATAAACGCGCCGCAGCCAAACAGGCTACCCGGTCGCTGGAAAACGCCAAGTCGTTGGCCGAACAGATTTCTCAGATCACGTTGACGTTCAAAGCCCACGCTGGCGAAGGTACCAAGTTGTACGGTTCGATCACCACCTCCGAGATCGCCGACAAGCTGTCTGAAGCATTGGGCAAAGAATTCGATCGACGCAAGATTCATCTTGACGCACCACTGCGACAGCTTGGTGTGCATCGCGTCCCCATCCGCCTGACTGCCGACATTATTCCAGAGCTAACAGTGATCGTCGAACGCGATGAAGGCGCAGGCGCGGACTAGGGATCGCTACACGTCAGCTACCGAGGATGATTGATGGGTGAACTAGATCAGGATCGCACCGACCAACCGGTTGAAACGCCGTCAAACGAACCCAGGCGAGGATTTTGGGCCTCATTTGGACGCAGCTCTCGGCCTCAAGCCAAGCCTGGACAGGATGAACAGCAAGACGCGCCAGACAAATCGGCGCCCACAACCAACGTCGGACGCTTGCTTCAGGAAACGCGCGAATCCAGGCGCATCTCGCTCGACGAGGCGGAACGCACCACGCGCATTCGAAGCAAATATCTGGCTGCACTCGAATCGGGTGCTTACCAAGAACTGCCCACGCCCAACCACATATACGGTTTTTTGCGCAGTTATGCCGTCTTTCTCGGCCTCGACTGGCAAGAAGTCGAAGCGTTATATCGCAAAGAGAACCCGACACGACATTTCGATCCGGGCATCTTTCACCCCGAAAATATCGCCCTGACGCCTCGACGACGCCCGATGTTGCGTGCCGAACTGGTCTTGATCTTGGTGGTCATGGTTGTGGTAGTGGTTATCGGCGGATGGGCGTTCTGGAAGTACGGCCGCCCGCTGCTCTATCCCACCGCCGCGCCGATGCCTACACAGGCAACGGCGACGGCCACGATCTCCCAACAGGCCTCGACAACCAGGACGCCAACGACCACATCGACGCGGCAAACGTCAGCCGCTGCGCCTACGGCGACCCAAGTCCTGCGCACGGTCACACCGACGCCGGAGCCGCCCACGCCGACCCCCGCCGAACCAACGGCGACGACCACGCACGATGTGCCGCCGCCGGCCACATCGACTGCGACACCAACCGAGACGCCGTTGCCGACACCTGCATCCGCCAATGGCGTCACCCTGGCGATCAAGGTCATCGAACGTGCCTGGGTTCAGGTGACGATCGACGGCCAGGAACAACCAGGCAATATTTTCGAGGCCGATCAAGAGCAAACCTGGGAAGCACAAAAAACGATCTATTTCATCTGCGGCAATGCTGGCGGCGTTGAGATTACGGTGAACGGCCAGGCACTGGGGCTGCTCGGAAGACGCGCCGAGGTAGTTGAAAAGCTTTGGACGCCGCAGGGCGAAGCCACACCCACACCCAAGCCGGCGGTGACACCCACGCCTACCCCGGCTTCCGGAGAATAATCCAGCCCAGACCCCAACCTCGCAGCAAGCTGCGAGGTTTTTTCTGAGCGTTACACCGCCAGCGGAGTCTATATGCGGTATTATCTCATTTCACTTGGCTGTCCCAAAAACACAGTCGACGCACAGGATATGGCCTTGCTGCTCCAAGAAGCCGGGTACATCCCGGTCGACGATCCTGACGACGCCGACTTGCTGCTGGTCAACACCTGCGGGTTCATCGAAGCGGCGCGCGACGAATCGCGCCAGGTGCTCGAAGACCTGGCGCGACGCAAGCATCCTGGACAACGCCTGATCGCTGCCGGGTGCTGGGCGCAGCGCGAAGGCGATGAACTGGCCGGGCAGATTAGCGGGCTGGACGGCATCCTGGGCACGCGGCGCTGGGCCGAGATCGTGCCTTTTGTACGGCAGCTCGGGCAAAGCCAGCGCGTGACGCTGGTCGGGTCGCCCGACCTTGGTGTGCGCGCCCGGCTGCCACGCATCGCCCGGCATGGAAACAGCGCCTATCTGAAAATCGCTGACGGGTGCAGCGCTGAATGCGCGTTTTGCGCTATCCCGTTGATCAAGGGGCCGCTGCACAGCCGCCCCGCCTCAGAGATCGTCGAGGATGCGCGCCAGCTAGCCGACCAGGGCGTGCTGGAGATCATCCTCATCGCCCAGGACACCACCGCTTACGGCCAGGATCGCGGCGAAAAGGATGCGCTGCCCGACCTGCTCGAAACCTTGATCGAGACCGTGCCTCAAGTGCCCTGGATCCGCCTGATGTACGCTTACCCGCAGCACATCAGCGCGCGGCTGATCGAGACGATGGCTGAATACCCGCAAATCTGCCACTATTTTGACCTGCCCCTGCAGCACGCCCATCCGGAAACGCTCAAGCGGATGCGCCGTCCGGCCAACATCGACCGCGTGCGCCGCTTGATCGACGATCTGCGCGATGCAATGCCGGATATATCTCTGCGCACCTCGTTTATCGTCGGCTATCCGGGCGAAACCGAACAAGAGTTCCGCGCGCTGGAGCAGTTTGTGCGCGAGGTGCGCTTTGACAAGATGGGCGTGTTTACCTATTCACCGGAAGCGGATACCCTTGCGTTCGATCTGCCGGATCGCGTGCCGGAAGCGGTGATGGCCGAGCGCTATGATCGCCTGATGCATCTTCAGCAAACCATTTCCCTGGAGCAAAATCAGGCCCAGATCGGGCGCGTGCTGGACGTATTGATCGAGGGCGTTGGCGAAGCGGAAACTGAGGATGCGAACGAGCCGCCGATGCCGGTCAGTGTGGGGCGCACGTATCGGGACGCACCCGAGATCGACGGGCTGGTGCTGATCGAGGGCGAGATCGAAGCGGGGCAAATGATCGAGGTCGAGATCGTCGACGCGATGGAATACGACCTGATTGGCGCGATATAAGCAAAGCCGGGGTTCTTGCGAACCCCGACTTTGCTTTCGGCCCGGATCAGGCCACAGCCTGGTTCAGATCGGCGATCAGGGCGTCGACATTGATACCGTGCGCCGTAGCGCCGTCGCGGATGTTCTCAAACCGCGCCACCGCGCAGCCGACACACATCAAACCGTGTCGCAAAAAGACCTGGATCGTCTGTGGGTAGCTCCTGACCACATCGCCAATGGGCATATCACCCGTGATTTTTTTCGTTTCTTCTGCCATTCAAGCCTCCCAATTTATGATCTACGCATACAACTCGATTTTAGCACATTCCAACGGTGGCGTCAGTGACTCAAGTCACATAGATAGAACCGCCTCACTCACTGCCAACAGCAGTTCGTCACGCGAGTCGGCCGGCAGCACGCCAGAAGGGGCGATGATCAACTGCCGCCCATTGGTCTGTTCGACGGCGTCGGCAACCTGGCCCCGAACATCCCGCACAGAGCCGTTCACGAATGTCTGGGGATTCAGCCCCCCCATCAGACCGCAACGCACCTGCCGGCGCGCGCTGGCCAGCGAAGGATCGGAGCGCCAGGTTTCCCAGTTGACAGCCTGCACATCGTATTGGCCCACCTGATCAAAGAACAGGTTTTCGCCGGGCAGGCTCAAAATGCGAACCCCGGCCCTGGGAATCAGCGCACCAAGCACCTGTCGATCGAATTCGAGGACAAAATCCCGGTACTCGCGCGGGCGCATTTCGTTGCGGCTGGCCAGCCGGTTGATCAACATAAATCCGTCGACGCCGGCATCAAGGCATGCCTGGCCCAACGCAATCGTTGCCGCAGCGATCAACCCCAACCCGGAGCGCAGATCGTTCGAAAAAGAGCGCAAATCGTCCAATACACGCCCGTCGCAGAGCATGTTGGCTGTGGTCAGCGGGCTGTAAAGTGGAAAGAGCAGCGGAGCACCTTGCGTCCTCAACATCGATTTGGCAATGCGCACTGCATCAATTTCACGCTGCAAGGAACTGCCGCCGACATCCAATTCGGGCAACAACCGCCATTCGGTTGCGCGGCCCACGGTCGCTGTGACCACATAGGGCGCGGCCTCATCGTTGCCAAAAGTGCGAATGTCCATTCCCCAGGCCTCGGCCATATAAAACGGCCCGGGCATCATTACGATCAAGTCCGAATTGTAGTGCCGATAGAAATCGACCGTAGCGCGCGCCAACCCTTGGGCCGTACGATCCTGGGCATAAAAATGCCGCCACATCGTAAACGGCGTCCGATCGACCGGACGCCCGCCCAGAGCCGCCATCACTCGCTCGCGTTTGTCCATTTAGGCCTCCACTAAGCGATACCCGCGCCCGCGCACCGTCTGCAAATAGCACGGCTCGACTGTATCCGGTTCGAGCTTTTTGCGCAGCCGGCTGACCAACTTTTCGATGCGCGCGTCATCCACCTGATCGATATACTCTTCGCCCCATACGCTTTCGACGATCTGATACTTGTCGCACAACTTGCCGATCCGCCCATAAAGAAGCAGGAGCAATTTGAACTCCAGGTCGGTCAACGTGGCGACGGCCTGCCCATCCACCCACACCTCGCCCGAATCCACATCGACGCGCACGCCAGGCACATAAGGTGTTTTAACCAACCGCTGGCGGCGCACAAAGCCGCCAAATAACTCGCCAAACACCTCGATCTCGCGATCAGTCTGGCGCAAGACACCCCGGCGAATCAGCGGCCTGAGCTGGCGGCGATCCACGCCAACATCACTGACAAAATCGAGCAAGGACTGTTGCTGTGTTTCATCGAGTGCGTTCCACAATTTAGCACATTCGGCGCGGACGGTCAAGTCGCTGTCCAATTTGTCACACATCAGGCCGTAATCATCTTCGGCGATACCCACACCGCCTTCAGAAAGCAGATGGCACACCGCCTCCAAAAGACCGGGGTGACCCCCGGTTTGACGCCACACAAAGGCAACATCATTGGCGGTTGGCATCAGTTCGTCCAAAAAAACTTGCATCACCACGGCCATATCGTCACGATTGAGCGGACCCAGATACAGCACCTGATGGGCAAACAGTTCGGCAAACTCGCCGATTTCGCTGCCCTGGCGCATGTCTTCCAGCCGTTTTCCGGTAGCAACCACGTACACCAACTGCCCTGCATAACGATCTTTGAGCGCGCGCAGGTTGAGAAAAACACGTTGATCGATGCGGTTGAAAGATTCGTCGAACTCGTCGCACAGCAGCACGACTCGCCTGCCCAACGTCTCACACAGGGCAATGATCCCCTCGTTAAATCCCAAAGGCACCAAAAACGGATTGCTCGAATCGACCACCTGGCGGTAGGCATCCTGGACGCGTTGCTGTACCTGATCCGCCCCTGGGAAATCAAGGGCGGCGCGCACGCTGCGCAAAATGATCTCGTAAAAGGCCTGCTCGGTCATCTCGACCATCAGGTTAAAGTCGATATAGATAAAGAGCATCTCCAGATCGGCAGCCGACCGGGTTTGAACAGATCGTTTGATCGAGCGCAGCAGCGCCGACTTGCCCATATTGCTCAGCCCGACGATGGCACAGCACCCGGCGTTGTTTACACGATCGAGGATAAAACGAGTTTCATCGGCACGCACAATGCCCAAAAAGTCTTGTCGCGTCATTTGATCACAATCCTATGGCAGCAGGTCTCAGACAATCTGCAAGAATTTCAGGGATAAACACTATTTAACCACGAAAATGCGGAGAGCACAAATCGGCTACTCCGCATTCAATACAAACTATACACCTGTTACACGTCTGCCCAGCGCACCAACCGGCCTGGACGGCGCAATCGACACCTGACAGTTTACAGGCCGGCAATACCTTACGATTTGCGCATCCGGCGGGCAGCAACGACCAGTCCACCCAACCCCACAGCGATGGCCGCGATGCCCAACCCACCCAACCCGGCTTGCGGTGTCGCTGCACCCCAGTCCGCTGAAGTGAGACGGGTTGCAGTCGGCACGGGTGTCGACTGCGCGCTATCGACAGGAACCACGCGCGTCGCCGTCGCTGTTGGCACAGGAGTTTCCGTCGACGGCAAGGTGGGTGTCCACGTTGGAATTTGTGTGGTGGATGTCGGCTCGGGCGTTGCTGTCCAGGCCAGGGCGATCGCCGTTGCCGCATCGATCGTCTGCGTGGCCTGCATTGCCGCCCTTTGGCGCTGCGCCGGGACAACCCATACAAAAGCGGCCACCAGAGCGAGGATGCCCAACAAAACCAGCCCCGCCATTGCAGCGATCAAAAAGACAGCTCCCAAATTTCGTTTCTTCGGTGCTTGCGGCGCTTCTTGAGGCTGTTCGGCCTCAGGAGGCAGGCCACCCAGCGGTCCCCCACCAAATGACAAACGATCATCGAGACTCATTGTGATACTCCTCTCTGTGTATTGCTTCGATCTAGTGCCCGGCGGACAGCATCACCCACACGCGCAGACCGCTCTATTGTTGTGCCTGGCCAGCGAACTCGGCATCGCAAGCAAGAATTTGGCAATGCCAAAACCCTGTCAGACTCGATCTTTGTCCGGGTCAGGCGACGATTTCCAGATTGTCCAACGGCACAAACACTTTGCCGACAATTTCCATATCGACCCAGGCGCCCATCGCCAGGATTCCCGACTCAATCCGGCGTGGGTTCGGCGGCAGCGAAACGACGGCTCCGGTCAAAGCCAGGTAAGGAGATCGCAACGCGCGAACTTGCGTGCCCACTCGCAGCGTCTGTGCTTCGCGATCGCCATCTGCACGCGCGTCTGCGGGCAGCGGAACGACAATCTCTGGCGCATCAGACTGCGGATTAAAACAGACCTCGCGTCCGGCGTAAGAGCGAAGTAGCTCAAAAGTCCGCGCGTTCATCCCCACGCCGCCCAGGCCTTCGGTCACAATGACCGCCAGCGACGTCGCCTCGATCACCGGCACCAGTTCGCTGGAGATACTGCCGACCACGACCCCGGCGATCTTGGCTTCGACAGCCTGCTCGACAGCGGCACGATCAAGCGTACGCCCACCGAGCAAAATGGTGCCCATCTGATTGGGCGAAATTTGACCGACCTGCAAAGGCGTTTCCCCATCCGGCGCACCGACGTGAATGCGCGCGCGAAACGGCCCGCCGGTTCCCCACACGCCCTGAATCACCGCGCCAGTCACATCGAGAACCACGCCCCGGTCGGGAAGCACCCTGATCACCGTGCCCGGATAAAATGCCGTCAATTGAACGTGCTGGGGCGCAACCTCGATCAGCACCTTGCCACCGCGCGCGTCCAGAATGGTGCCCGTGACCGGAGAAACACATTCGGCTTTGCGCCAAAGCCCCGTTCGGGCGAGCACTTCTCCTGCCTCGATGGACGCGCCGCGTTGCTGTTTGACCAGCACCTTGCGCGCATCGGACACGGGTTTGCCGAGCATCACTTGCAGGTCGAGCAGGCGATACCCCATTCGCTGATCCGCTTCGGCAACCACAATGTCCGCAGCGACCTTGTCACCGACCCGACGCAGCACCGTCCCCGCCACAGGAAGCGTCCGCGTGCGCCGGATCGTCGCCAGCGATGAGAGAAAACGCGAATGACTGATCACGCTAATTCGTCCTCTCGCCAACCTTTGTTTCAGACGTGTCTGGCCCCAGCGCAGATAGCCAGTATTCGAGCCGCGCGCATCGACGCGCGGCGTCGTGAGGCAGTTCAAGTGGGCGGCCGCGCGCATCGACGATCAGCCCCACTGAACCCTCGCGATACTCGATCGTGCAGCTTTTGCCGCGTCCCTGACCAATGTCGAACCCGCGCGCCGGAATCAGTTCGAGTAGAGTCTTTTTCTCAAAGTGGAAGGGAAAAACACTCACTTCGCCGCATTTGATTTCAGCGCTCACACCTGCGGCCTTGTCGACGCCGCGAAGGGCCAGCGCCGTGTCGCCAGGATGCCCCGATCCAACCGGGGCGACTGCCGTACCGAGGAAAGTCAATCCGCCGTTGCGCAGCGTTTGCACCAATGCCAGCGGCTCGATTGCCCCCACAGCGCCCAGCGCAGGAACCAGATTGCGCTCGTCCAGAAACAAATTGCTGATCCCTGTCGGCTGAAGCGCATCGAGCAAGATCAATGCCGCTTGCCCTCCCGTGGGCGCGCGAGTCAGCAAATGTCCCAGGCCAATCAGCGGATCACAGGGCGGAAGGAGATTGCCGGGCATTCCTTCGCGCAACGGCCATCCGGGCAGCGAATCGGCCAGCGCCAAACGGATCGCCTCGCGTGCTGCCGCCTGCACCAGCCACAGGTCTTCCCGCGTCTGAGGTATCGACGTGGGATGCAAAGCCTGATTCAACAGGCGATCTCGGGCATCCACCGGGGCGATCTCAAAGGGAACCCAACGCAAAATGTCGTTCAAATCAATCTGATCGAGCAGGCTCCGCATCCCATACCCCACACCGAGATCGGTACACACCGTCGTCAGCGCACGGCCATTCCGGCAGACATTGAGCGCCACCGTCGCGCTGCCAACGTCGACGGCCAGGGCGGGCTTGCCCGTCTTCCAGGCCTGCTCACAAAAACGAACCATATAATCCGATGCCCGCGCGGTCGGCAAAACGACTGACTGGCTCCATCGTCCTAACGTACCGATGCCGGGCGTATGAGCCATCTTGTGATCGTAAAACATCACTTCCAGTTCTTCCTGCAACGACGTGATGTTTTCAGCGTCGGGCAACGGGCGCACGTTATCGATCACCTGCACACTGGCCAGGCCTTCAAACACCTTGGTGATCTGCTCGGCGAGTTGGGCATTGCCGGCAAAAAGCACCGGCGGTGCAGCCTCACCCATCAGATACACCGCCACACGCACGACATCGCGCACCAAACGCAACAGCGGCGTCGAAGCTCCACCATCGGTGCCGCCGACGATGCAGACCACGTCTGGTGCGGCGTGCCAGATGGCATTGATCGCCTCATCGTCTGTACGCGGCCCATCCTTTCCCGGCGGCTGCTCCAGTGAAATCACATCGACGATGTTGGCATAGGTGGCAAGTACCGCGCGCCGCGCGCTGGCGATGCTCACATCACGCACCAGACCGGCCAAAATGACGCGCAGCGGCGAGGCCGCACTGCTGATGGCAAGAAACCCATCCACACCCTGCCCATTTTCGAGTTCGGGCGTGATCAACTGGCCTTGCTCGTCCAGAAATTTGCGCCCGGTGAACGCCTGGAGATTCTGGATGGCGTCGACCACCCCTACCGAAAGGTCCTGCCAGGGCTGACCCGCCGTGCTCAGCGACTCAGCACGAGCGACAAAGCGATACTGCCCCTCCACCAGGTCGATCAACACGACTTTGGTGGTCGCATGACCACAATCGGCGACGAGAATGGACTCCAGTTGCGGTTCGTACTCACTCATCGATGACATATCCCCGCGGTCAAGGCGTCGGTATCCAGGACCAGACGGTCAGAATGAGAAAACGGATTCGATCGGCCAGCAACGACAGGCGCGAAATGGCCGTCGTGGCAAAGATAGCGCCAAAAGTAAACATCATGAACACTTTGCCAAATCCCGTCGAAAGGCGCAGGATGGGTTCGCGCACGCCAGCCAGCCGACGGGAGCCGCCTTCAGTGTTAAAATAGAAATAAAGCAGCGTGCTGACCGTGCCGACAACCATCAACAGTGCCTCCAGCACATAGACAAGAACATAAGATGATTCAGCCGCAGCCTGGCCTTGATAATGCAGCGGGTTCAGCGAGACAAAAGTCGCCTCGACCTGGGGGATCAACGTGCCGATCACCCCGCCGCCGACGGCCAGCGCCGCGCCCACACCGAGCATAAACGCAATCGGGATGTTGCCAACCTTGCTCCAGGCCGGGCGTACTTTGGCCAGCAAAAGCAGGCAAAAGATAAGCGGCACCAGATACCACCACCGGCCCTCTTCGAGTTGTAACAGCAAGCGCGGCACCAGCACACCGTGCCAGGCCATCACGGCGGCGTACCCCAGCGCCACACCGACAAACAAATAGGCGGCAATGCGGTAAAGAGAGTAAAAGAAAGAGATGTCTTTGATCAGGTAGGCATAGACCATCAGCGTCAAAACGAACGCTACCAGAGTGCCTGCCACATTCAGGTTCAAAGCCATATCGTCAGGCCCGCTTTCTCAACACAAAGGTGATGCCGCTCAACAGCAAGATCGCCGCCAGCACTAACTGCCCATATCCCTGCAGCACCAGGTTACGCTGCGCGTAATCCAGCGGCGTTCCACCAACCAGTTTCTGTTCATAATCAGCAGCGCCAGCCAAACCGATCACCAGTCCCTTGATCTGGCCGTAATCGCTCGCGTAATAGGGCAGCACATAGGGCGCAATGGCCGCACTGACTCCGGCAACAATATCGATCCCATATCGACTGCCCACCTGCTCAACCCACCAGCGCACATGATCCGCGCTGCCGCTGACGGTGACGACCAGATCAACTTGCTCCAAACCGGCCATTTTTTGCCCCAGCGGCGTTTCTTCTGGCCTGGCCTGCAAACCCAGTACCGGCGCGTTGACCGGGCCATCGATCAAAGCCTGTAAAGAGGCGGGATGCGGCGGCAGGTAGCCCAGGTTCAAATAATCTTCTCCGGCGACAAGCCCGGCCTCTTGGGCGAAAACATCCTGAACGATTGCGATGCCCTGCGGCGTGATGCTGACCGCGGCCACGCCCACGCCGCGTTGGGACAAATGCCGCACGATCGCACGCGTCTGCGGTGTCAACTCACCATCGAGCGCAGCATCATAGTCGAGGGCCAGCAAAGCGACACTGCCCTCAGGCAGACGCTGAATCGCATTGTAAAAGTCCGATGTTTCATCCATCGCGGGCGCGCGAATCAACTCGTTGAATGGCTTGGGCAAAAACGCAGCAGCGACCATCGTCGCAAGCAACGCCAGATAAATAACCCACCGGCCCAAGCTGGCCAGCGCCTCTTTGCCCTGTGTGCGTTCGACTACCACTGGTTCGCCAGCGGGCGCAGATAGAATCGACTCAAAGAGCTGTGCTTCGGCCACATGTGCATCAGGGATTGGCTGAGCAGGCTTGTAGACGGACTTGGGGAAAATGCCCAACAAGGGCTCCGGCGCCAACAGGCCGCGCAACCCGGCCAGCGGCCCACTGGTCTCGACGGAAAGAGTTTGGTCGGTGACCGGCTCAACTCGCGTGCGCTGCTCCTCGATCCATGTATCGAGACCGCTCCCAATGCCCGATCCCAGCCCTGTTTCGGCGGCAATCGCCCGAATATCTTGCTCCAACTCGGCCAGTTCAGGTGAAACAGGCTCAC
Organism: Anaerolineae bacterium; assembly: GCA_016931365.1. The sequence goes on along the minus strand of JAFGEY010000022.1, from coordinate 3,490 downwards.
CTGCCACCTTATCTAGCGAGAGTATGCTGTCCAGCGACGATTTTTCTTGAACCCGCTCGCCAAGATCGGCTTCTTGTAACCAGCTTGGCAATCCCAATGCCTCAGGTGCTTCCGACGACGTTTCAGCCTGGACGGATTCGTCCAAACCGAGATCATCGAGCCAATCGGGTGTGGGGATGACGTCAGAAGGTTCTTCTTCGAACAACGATTCTTGCGGCACCGGTGCAGATTCGATTTCGCGCAACCACTCCGTTCCGGGGACTTGGACTTTTCCCTCACTGGACGTTTCACCAAGGTCTTGAAACCAATCGGGCAATTTCGGCACAGTTTCATCGACATTAAAGCCCAGCTCAAGCGTCGCCTCTTTGGACAGCTCGGCCTCTTCCGGTTCACCAATCCCCAGCCAATCGGGCAGCGCCTCTTCAGTCTCAGGCACTTCTGATGTGGCCTCCCCTGAAAGGGACAATTGTGCGTCTTCAAACTCAATCTGCTGGAGCCAATCGGGCACGCTACCCTCTTCGCCCGTTTCACCCTTTTCGATTTCAGCGCTTAACAGCCAGTCAGGGGTCTCCAATGATTCTTCGATCTCTGGCTCTTCGGGTTCGCCCGTTTGATCGCGGATCGCCTGCAGCCAATCGGGCAAAGTCCCTTCGACCTCCGATGGCTCGGCCAGTTCGGCAGCGGGTTCCGGCTCGACGCTCTCCTCGGCAATACCGCTCAACCAGTCGGGCAACCCGGCTTGCTCTTCAGATTCAGTCGGCTCGACCTCGCCAGCCGCTCCGCTCAACCAGTCTGGCGTTTCCAACGGCTCTTCAATTGCCGGTGCTCCTGGTTCGACGCTCTCCTCGGCAATACCGCTCAACCAGTCGGGCAATCCGGCTTTTGCTTCAAGTTCGGGCTGTTGGGGCAATTCTGAAACGCCGTGCAGCCATTCGGGCACCTCCGACTCGGGCTGAACCGACTCGGGCTCCAAGACGATCTGGCTCTTATCTCCCAACAGCCAATCGGGGAGGGCCTCACTTGTTGGGATTTGAGATTCGTCGACCAGATCTTGTGGCGTCACCGGCTCAACGCCGCGCAGCCAGGCAGGCGCCTCGGCCTCGCTCTCTTCAGGTTGAGGTTCTTCCAAGATCATTTGCGGCGCTTCCGTCTCTCCAAAACCAGCCAGCCAATCGGGTAAAGCGCCTTCAGGTGCGCCCTCGAAAACGTCGCCAGCCCCTTGGGCGGGTTGGACTGCTTCAGTCCCAAAACCACTCAACCAGTCGGGTACGGCAGCTCCCCCTTCCGATTCAGCGGCCTCATCACCGACGTCGGTAAACCAATCGGGCAACTCGCCCGCCTCACCTTCCGGTACAGCTTGCTCTTCTTCAGGCGCTTCAGCCGCGAAATCGCCGCGGAAATCGCCCAACCAGTCAGGCTCGCCAGCGGGTTCCTGATCCAACGTCGCAGATACGCCCTCTTCAGGAAACTCTTCCTGCTTCTGTGCGAGTTGGCGCAGCCAGTCAGGCGTTTCCTCTGCGCCGTCCATATCGCGCAGCCAATCTGGCAGTCGATTCAATTCGTTTTCTTGCCCAGTGGGCAAATCCTGGCTCATCAGGCCTCACTCAAACGCTAATCGCTGTAGGGATGCTCGATCCCCAGCAAGAATCGAATTCCTGTCACCACCGTGCCCAGCACGATGCCCAATAAAATGCCCCTTGCCCCTGCTGTTGTCGGTACGGCTAGAATCCAGTCTTTGGTCTTGACAATATCCTTCCACGCGTCGCCGACATCCAGGTAAATCGACCCCAGCAGGACAAAAACGGCGGCAATAAACATCACCAACGAGGCGGCGCTGCGAATGCGAAACGCGCGCCAGGCCGCTGTGGCAACAAAAAAGGCCATCAGGGAAAAGAGCGTCGACTGGAGAGGCCGCTGTATGTATCGATACACAAAGGTGACGATGGTTCCCTGAGGACCAAAGAGGACGGCGGCCTCCGAAGAGGATTGCGGAACTGACAGAATGCCGGGCACAAAGACAAGCAAAAAACCCAGCAGCGCGATCAGGCTGTAAAACGCACCCTGGCGTTCTCTGATCCGCTGGGCGTGCACGCGCAGCACATTGAGCACACCCATCAAGATGGCAAATGCGGCGACGATCACCGTCCACTCTACCAAGACGCCACGAAACGCCTGCAAGCCCGGATCGTCAGAAAAGAACGACAACAGGACTATAATCCCCGTGGACAGCGTGATCACGGTCAATAATATGGGATACAGCCGTTTCAAGTCGAACCGCACCGTACCTCCCACCTCATCATCTTGGCCCCAAAGTCTCCCAGAGCACGCCGAGCACAATCGCCAGCACGATCAATACGCGCAAGACATCCTGAACGCGCAGACTGGCAACGTACTTGGGCTCCTGAGTCAGATACGCGCCGGCGGCAAACGCCTCTTCGCCGATGAGCACATTGCGCGACGTGGCGAGCATAAAGGGCTGTGCATCGACCGTATCCGAGCCAGCCAACTGGATCAACCCACGCTGCGCGCCGGCCTCGCCCATCAGCAGATATTCCTGGTCGAAATGCCCGATCATCACATTGGCAGCTACCGTTTCCCGATTGACCGCGTCCTGCACGCCGACCGCGTAAGCGGCGGCGTCAGGAGCGATCATCTGAACGTCGGTCGCCTGGTAGTGATCTTGCAGGCCCCTGCTCTTGTAGGCATCATAGACAATGTCCTGAGCCAGTAGCATGGATGTCGGATCGGCGACTGTTGTCAGCGGCGAAGCGCCAAAGGACGCGCCCTGCCGGGCCAGGTGGCGAAGAACGGCCAGCCCACAGGCCAGGATGGGCATTTGCGCGTCGCCGACGCCGCTCGTGCCCAGCGCAATGTGCACCCGCCGCCCACTCTCGGCCATGCGCCCGAGCAGCCCCTTGACGGCATCAAACGCAGGAATGGGCCGCAAAGTCCGCCCGCCGGATTTGCGCGCCCAGCCCATAAACAGCCACAACAGCAGGCCGGGCAAAACAATCGCCACGATGCGAATCAGCATATAAAGAGAATTGGATGAAATCGGGTTCATGCCGGTCTTTCCAAAAGCTCCAGGAGCCGATCGATGCAAGCCGGGTTTTCTAGCAGCGCTGCATAGTCAGTCCAAACGCGCTCGCCATTTGCCCAGCCAAGCATCGCGCCTACTGCCCCCAAGACAGGTTGAAGAAAGAGCAGCGCCTGCCCACCGATGGGAGCCAACGGCTTGTTGGCCTGTAAAAACAAAATTGCAGGAGACTCTAGCCCTCGCTCCCGAATCCATTGGGCCAAATTGACCATTACCTGGGTTTGCTGTTCCATTGACATTCACACTTTGCCTATCCCACAAGCCCATTGCATTTTGGGCCAAGATTCTCCGAGTGGCCTTGACCTGTTTAGGAATGGGTGAAAAATAACTTGCCCAATTTCCAATAGACACGATTTCGGGTATCCTTGTTTCCATTTATCCCAGGAGGATGCC
>JAFGEY010000183.1 GCA_016931365.1 Anaerolineae bacterium | reverse complement strand
GACGCCGGCGACCCGCGTCTGGAATTCTCACGGATCACCAACGGCGAAAACCGGCACGGCGGCATCCCCGAATCGCTGGTCGGCACCGATGTGTGTATCGCCCTCTCCCGCCCCGGCCCGGACACGATCCAGGCCGGCTGGCTCAAGGCAATGGCCCAGGACGCAATTTTGTTCGCCTGCGCCAACCCGATCCCGGAGATCTGGCCGTGGGAAGCCCAAGAAGCGGGCGTGCGCATCGTCGCCACCGGGCGCAGCGACTTTGCCAACCAGGTCAACAACTCGCTCGGTTTTCCGGGCATTTTCCGCGGCGTGCTCGACGTGCGCGCCCGGACGATCACCGACGAGATGGCCATCGCTGCCGCGTACGAAATCGCGCTTTGTGCGGAGGAAAAAGGTCTGAGCGAAGAGTATATTATGCCCACGATGGACGAGTGGGATGTCTTTCCGCGCGAGGCCGTCGCCACGGCGATGAAGGCACAGGAGCAAGGGCTTACCCTGCTTTCCAAGAGCAAAGAGCAGTTGTACCAGGAAGCCAAAGCGGCCATCCAGCAATCGCGCGACCTGCTCGACCAGATGATGAGCACAGGATTCATCGCACCTATGCCTGAAGACTAACTTGCAATTTTTTTCCCACACAAGCGCCGCCTCGATGATCGTGCCTGGATCAGAGACGGCGCTTTTTTGTCAGATTGCCGTCAGAAGAAAAACATGCAGCGCGTGGCAGTATGTGTTATGATGAGGTCGATTTGCTCACTTGAACGAGGGACAAGATGGACCTGAATTTTTCAGAACTGTTTGACAACATTTACCGGGTGGGTGCTTCTGTCGGCACACCCGTTGTCTGTGCCGTGATCGCCGCGTTGATCTATGCGGTCAAAGGCAAATCGTGGGGCGGCGGAGCAGCACTGGGGTTCTTTTTGGGCCCCATTGGCGTCTTTATTGCCCTGGCTAATTCGGGCAACAATGCCAGTAAGCACAAGGGACAGGTGTACACGCCAGAATCGACAGACTTTGTGCCACAGATGCGCACCGTCCAAGTACCTGTTTCCCAGCCGTCGCCCGCATCATTGCAGTACAGACTGCCCGGTCGATGCCCAAACTGTAACGCGCCGCTACGCCAGCAAGAACTCCATTCGCCTTATACGACATGCGCGCACTGCGGCTCGCAAGTCGAGGCAATGGCTGCGTAAATTCTGTGTTTCAAGGATCACGTTGATCCTCCAAATACAATCAAAGACCTGTTCTCATGCAGATGCGCCACCTCGGGGTGGCGCATTTTTTTATTCAGGATAGGATAGGTCTCAAAACACCTTTATCCTCCAGGGCCGACACACAGCTTGGACAACACAATGGGCACGCGGGAGCGCCGGGGCATTTCCTTCACAAATTGGTGATGGACGAGCTGAGTGGACAGGATACCGGCCAGAGCCATACTATCCCGCTCGCCAAATTGACGATCATCTTGCGCCTTTTTAAGCAAACGATCGACAACACGATCGTCAAAATAGCCTGCTGCCCGAATTGCTTCCGGCGATAATAGCTCTTGAACATAATCCGGAGCTGACTCGCCCAAAAAAGAACGGCGGATCGGTGCGCGGTAGGGTTGTTTGGTCCGCGCACAAACTGATGGCGGCAATATCCCTCGCATTGCCCGCTTGAGGATATACTTTTCGTTAAACCCTCGGATTTTGAGTCTGGGCGGGATACGGTTGGCAAATTCGATGACTCGATAGTCCAGGAAAGGAAAACGTCCTTCTACAGAGTTTGCCATCAACATCCGGTCTCCCTGTGAGGAAAGCAGGTATTCGGACAGAAAAATGCTGATCTCGATATACTGTGCCTGCGCCAGCGGTGTCCAGTCCTTAAAATTAGGATGTCGTTCGAGCGCAGCTACGATCTCGGCTATAGGATCATATCCGTCGAGTTCCGACCGTACCTGGTCCGAGAAAAACCGCCGCAGCAAGGCCGTATTACTCCAACGGATATGGTGTGAATAGTCAATCCGGTCGGTTTCTGTCAGGCCTTTGCGGAAAAAAGCCTCTGTGAACATCCCCCCCTGACCTAAACCTTGCACGTAAGGATAGAGCCGCTTGAGTAACAAAGGCCGTATCTTGGAATCCGGGAAGCGCGCCCAAAAACGCCGCAATTTGGCTTCCTTGAAAATGTTATAGCCCCCCAGAAATTCGTCCGCCCCTTCGCCGGTCAACACCACTTTGATCTGATTCTGTCGCACCAGTTGTGAAAGAAGAAACATAGGCACAGGCGAGGTACGCAGAATTGGGCATTCGGTATGCCAGATGACGTCTGGGAACACTCGCCCTATGTCAACATCCGCGCACTCGATGCGGCGATGATCGGTGCCCAAAAATTTGACCATCTGTTCCTGATGCTGGCGCTCGTCAAAGTTGGGATCGGTGAACGCAATAGAAAACGTCTTGAGGTCATTTCGGGTATAGTTGCGTATCAGTGCCGTAATTGTAGATGAATCCAATCCGCCGCTGAGGTAAGCGCCGACCGGCACGTCGGCCCGCAAACGAATCTGCGTGGCGTCGATCAACAATTCTCGTAATTGGTTGGCATAGTCGTCATCGGTGTATTGGGGTGACAGCCGCTCAATCGACTCGCTTTCTTGGGGAAAACTCGAGTCCCAATACTGTTCGACCGATACCCGGCCATCCCGGGCGGTGAGTGTGTATCCCGGAGGCACTTGTACAATGTCCTCAAAAATCGTGCGCGGGGCCAGCGTTGACCAAAAAGTAAATACCTGGACCAGCGACGTGATATCCAGCCGCGCATGGACGGCCGGATGAGCCAGGATCGCCTTGATTTCTGACCCGAAAACCAGTGCGCCGTCGATTACTGTATAGAACAGGGGGCGGACCCCGACCCGGTCGCGGGCCATAAACAGCACACCTTGGGTATCGCCCCCGTTTTCGGGCCGCCGATCCCAGATGGCAAACGCAAACTGGCCGTTCAGGTACTCGACGCAGCGCGGGCCGTATTGCTCGTACATATGGACGATGACCTCGGTATCGGACGCAGTGGCAAAACGATGCCCCTGAGCTTCCAACGTGGGACGCAGTTCGACGTAATTGAAAATCTCGCCATTAAAGACGATCCATACCGTCTCTTCTTCGTTGGCGATCGGTTGCGCCCCGGTATTAAGGTCGATAACACTCAAACGCGCGTTGCCCATACCGATGTTGCGATCGCGGTAAATGCCAAACTCATCTGGACCGCGATGCCGGATCATACCCAGCATCCGCTCCAATAAAGGCTGCTCAATTGGGTGAGTTTTGTTCAAATTGTAGATGCCAACGATGCCGCACATACTTTATCTTAGCTCTGTTTTAATAATCTTGCCGTTTCTGACCGGCAGGCTGTCCCGGAATTCAACGTATTTGGGAACCATAAAATCTTCCAGGTGAGCGCGGCAGTGACGCAAAACGTCCTGCTCGCTCAATTCGACGCCTTCCACCACGACAAAAGCTTTGACCGCCTGGCCTAACAAGGGATCGGACACGCCGATCACTGCGGCCTGGACCACGCCGGGGATGCCGTACAACACATTCTCCACTTCTTTGGGCGGCACTTTTTCCCCTCGACTTTTCAGCACGTCATCTTTGCGGGCCACGAAATAGAGATAGCCCTCCCCATCCATTTTAAAGTAATCGCCGCTATAGAGGACGCGCTCGCCGGGCGTCGGCCCTGGATGGTAGCATTTGGCCGTGGCCGCAGGATTTTCCCAATAGCCGCGCATAACGTGCGATCCGCGAATCACCAGTTCGCCGACCTCGCCCGGCCCCACGCGATTACCTTGATCATCCTCGATCCACACTTCCGTGCCCGGAATGGCAACGCCTACGGAGCCAGGACGTTTGTCCAGTTGATCGGGGGGCAGATACAGCGTGCGCTTGCATTCGGTCAGGCCATACATCGAATAGAGCGTCGCCCAGGGGAACTTGTTCCGGATTTGTATGACGTGATCGGGAGGCAGAGCGGCTGCCGTGTTGGTCAGATAACGCAAAGCACTCAAATCATAAGGCGTTAAGTCCATTTGCAACAAGATGGCAAAGACGGTCGGCACGCCGGGAAAACCAGTCACCCGTTCCGCCACCATCTTGTTGAGGATCGCCGCCGGATAAGCAAAAGAGTTTTCCAACACCAGCGTGCCACCGAAACGAAAAACCATCAGCAATTGGTACAAGCCGTAATCAAATGAAAGCGGCAAGACATTGATTATAATGTCGTCGGGCGTATTTTTGAGATACTGGATGATCGAACCAGAAGCAAAAACGACATTGTTGTGCCCTGACATCACTCCCTTGGGATCGCCGGTACTTCCGGAGGTGTAGATCAGGCAGGCCAAATCCTGGTCGATCGTGGGGCAAGGAGGACGGTTGTCGGGATAAGCGGCGAGCACATCGTCAAAGGCATCATGCTGCATTGTTTCCACAGGCACCGTACCAGCCCCGCTTCCAGTGAATATCGTGAACTTGAGCGAAGGCACGGACTGGCTTACATTGGCAGCCAGATGGGCGTTTTGAGCAGTCGTAAACAACGCCGTAGCCCGGCAGTTATTGAGAACATAGGTCAGTTTGTCCTGTTTGGTCGTTGGATTGATGACGACAAACGTCCCGGCGGCCTTGAGAATGGCAAAGATCGCAACGACCGTCTCCACCGAGTTGGGGAGATAGATGGCCACCCGATCCCATCGCTGCACGCCGTGAACAATGAGCGCGTGAGCCAACCGATTGGCTTGCGCCTCCAGTTCAGCATAGCACAGCCGTCGATTGCCACAGATCAAAGCCGTTTTATCTGGGAAACGCTCGGCGCTGTCCTGCAAAAAGTCTTGAACCAGCATACTGCCCGTCCTCCCCTGATCCCCCGCCGACAAGAATGCGATCTTGCCTCCGGCCCGGATGATTCTGATTAGCTGCGACCGACGATCCATCCCAAGTGGCGTATACCGATCCGCATCCATTGGCTGAACGTGTCCCAATTTCGTAGCTCTTTGATAAAGGTCCACATCGGCCCTGGGCGCAGGGCCCACTCTCGCGCTGCACGGCGGGCCGCATCCTGGAGTTGCCGGGCATTCAGATTGGGATATTCCAGCACAGCCGAGTTGTACATATCAAAGTCTTCCCAACGGTTGACCCGGATCCAACCTTGCTCTACAGCTTCGAACCAAAAGGGTGTACCGGGATACGGCACGGCAATGTGAAACAGGGCAAAATCGAGGGGCAGCTTTTTCGAAAAGGCAATCGTCTGCTCGATCGTCTCTTCGGTCTCGCCGGGCAAGCCCAGCATAAAATAGCCATAATTGCGAATCCCGGCGGCCTTACTCCAGCGGAGAGACTGCATCACCCGTTCGGGATCGATCCCTTTGCGCGCGCGCCGCAGGATCTCGGGCGAACCCGACTCGATCCCCCAGGCGATCATCCAACAGCCGGCTTGGGCCATTAACTGCAATAACTCTTGATCCACGAAATCAACCCGGCTGTTACACGTCCAGCGGATAGGCACTTGTTGTTCTATGATGGCGTTGCAAAGCCCGATTACCTGATCGCGGTTGATGGTGAACAAGTCGGCCTCAAAATGGATGTTGGTCGTTCCCAGTTCGACCAGCTTGCGCACTTCTTTTAAAATGTGCTCCGGGGAGCGAAAGCGGAACGTATTTTGATAAGTGACGTGCTTGATGCAAAAACGACATCCCGCCGGGCAGCCGCGGCTGGTCACGATAAAGGTGTACCGTCCGCCCACAACAGGTAACTTGTAGCGCTTGAGGGGCAAAAGCTCGTGGCGCGGAATGGGCAGCGTATCCAAATCCTCGACAAAAGGACGATCGGGGTTGACGATCACCCGTCCATCCAGGCGGTAGGCAATACCTCGCACCTGGGCCAGGGTTTCCGGCTCGTTGAGCCATGATGCCAACAACGCCGGATCGCCACTTTCCTTTTGACGGATAGCCTCCAAAGTGTCGATCAGCTCGCGCGCGGTTTCTTCGGGCTCGCCGCGCAGGATAAAATCGAGCGCCGGAAAAGCCTTGAGCGTATCCTCCGTAGCCGGACTGACGTGTGTACCGACGGCTATCGTTGTAGCGCCAAGCGATTTGGCCATAAAGACACCGCGCATATCGTTGGTCAATGTTGGCGCGGTGGCCTGGGTGACATAGTACCGTGGCCGGACGTCGAGCAAAAGCTGTTCGAACTGGGGCCAGGTCATATATTCGGCGATACAATCGACAACCTTGACCGATGTATGCTCTGAAAACATCGCAGCGAGTTGGGCCAGCGCCGTCTGTGGCCAGATTGTGCCCTCGCGGCTGTTGCGTCCCACCCGATGGATATCCCGGATATAGGGATCGCGGTTGGGCGATGGTGGGTTGACCAGGAACACGTCGAGGCCGAACTGGTCGCTCAACTTGCGCGAACTCACCACCGGAATCTGAGGTGCATCAACCTGTGCATTAACACTACGCGCTTGAAATGGAGATGAAACAGACATAATTTTCTCTATCCTTTGTTCTTTATCCTCTGCCTATGAGCAAAAATCGCAAAACCCGCAAGGTGATTATTGGCCCTGGGAACTGCGATGTGAATTGGCAATCATTCTTCACACTCGTACGGCTTGCCTTTCAAATCCTCGATGATCTGAATGTGACGTTGGCTTAACTCACTCAAAATCTGCATGACGATCCAAAAGACAACAAGCTGGCCGCCCAGTATCCAGGACATTGCCGCGCTCAACAAGTAGAACCACAGCCGGTCGATCGGCCAGCCGCCCAGTGAAAAGCCCACACTGACGATGCCCATGACCAGGCCGATGACCATAATCACCATCCCGATCCAGCCAAAGTGCCGTTCCAAAGGACGCTTAAATAGCGGACGACCAAAGAGACCCTGGCGAACGGGGCACTCGTGAAAGAGAGAGACCAGATAATTAAAAGTCGCGCCCAGTGCAAAAAGCGTGAACCCTGAAAAAGCACAGAGACCGGCAAAGAAAACGCCAACAACCCCCCATGGTCCCAATTGAGTGACGCCTGACAGACGCATCACTACAAACACCGCGCCGAGGATAACGGCGATGACTCCGAGCCCCAGGCCAATTCCGCCCAAGATGCGCACTGGATTATAATTGAGCGCGGTCCAGATTATAGTTTGCAAGAAACGCATCCCGTCACGGACGACACTCAGCTTGGATCGCCCCACTCGCTCTTTGTAGGGAATTGACACCTCACGCCAGCAAATCTCTTCGTGGAGAGCGCGAGTGCTCATAACCGGGGTAAAGTTCAGCCCATCGGGCAGTGGGTAAAGACGTGACAGAGCCTCGCGACGAATGACGCGCATGCCACTGGCACTGTCGCTGACCCGAGTATTGCTTAACAGGCTCACCAGGTTGGCAAAAAAGAAATTGCCGACGCGACGAACCAACGGCATCTCACTTTCGGCGCCAGACATCCGAGAGCCGATCACCAGATCCGCGCCCTCGGTCAGAGCAACCCGGCACAGTTCGGGAAAATACTCTGGCGGATAGGTACCATCAGCATCTAGGAATCCCAACAGGTTTCCCTTTGCCCGGCCAAAACCTGTTTTGAGCGCAGCGCCGTATCCCTGATTGGTCGTGTGCTTGACGAGACGGACTTTTTCATATTGAGCTGCGATTTCGGCAGTTCGGTCTCGTGAGCCGTCATCAACCACGATCAACTCCAACTCATCCACCCCGACGGTTTTGAGCTTTGAAGGTATGCTAAGGACGCGTTCGATGATTTCCGCAATTCCGCCCTCTTCATTGTACGCCGGGATAACAACTGAAAGTACGTTCATGTTTGTCAAACCTCCACCTTTTCTTGTATGCATTCTGACGCTGATGCAACGTCCAATTTGCCTTCTCGCAGATCGCGAATCACGCGGGCCGGCACACCGGCCACAAGACTATAGGGCGGAACATCTTTGGTGACCACTGCTCCGGCGGCAACCACACTACACCGGCCAACCGTCACACCGTCGAGGATAATAGCCATCGCCCCGATCCAACATTGATCTTGAATCGTGACCCCCAGTGCTGTGATCCCCTGGTCGATGAAACAAACATCTGGATCCTTGAATATATGATTGTTGGGATGAATATGCACCATTGGTGAGAGGTACACCCGATCGCCGATGGTTACACCGCCCATGCCACGGATAACGCAGAACTCGCCGATCAGGCACCCGCGGCCAACTCTGATACCAGACTGGGGCAAATCGCGAAAGTTGTAGACATGCAACTCGGCATGGTGCATAATGAGCGTATCTTCCCCAATCTCGATGCCGTTCGGACAGGCGTGGAGATAGACTCCTTGATCGACATAAACCCCTTTGGCCAGACGAATTTGATCGGCAAAACAAATGCGCACGTCGTTTTCAATGGCGACAATCCCCTCAAGGTGCATAATCAGCCGGTAGACAAACGCCCGTAGCCCGACGCCCACTATCGAAGGAATCCGGCTGAACAGCCCCAGGATCACCTGCTCTAGAATATACCGGCCAAGGCTGCTCGCCTGCCGGCTGAGGTAAAGTTGCAAGGTATTCACAGTTTATCTCTGATTAACGACGTTTTACCCACATCACGTACGCTCCGAAAACGCCAACCACGATCAGCGCCGCCAGACCACCGCCCAGCAGCAGCGACAGCAGAAGACTTGAATCGCCTTCTCTTCCAAGCAGCGGTACAGTGCTCAAATCTGGCGTTGGCGATGGAGTGGCCTCTGGCAAGAGTGTCAGAGACGGGCTTGGCGTCAAAGAAGCAGCAACTGGCGTTGGTGTCGCTTCCCGTCCAGGTACAACAGACTCGGTGCCTACTGCCAGAATGGTTCGACCGGTATGCCATACATCCGCTTGGATCGTTCCATCTTGCATCTGCATCTTGCCCCGGAAAAGCACATCCAGTTGTCCCAACGCAGGCTTCAAGGCAAGAGCAAGACCGGAATCACCTGGCATCACCCCCAGCGAGAATGTCTGGTGCTCACCCCAACGTTTTCCGCTGTCGCTCATCCCGGATTCCGCCAGACCGCCCCACGTAATGGAAGACAAGATCAGCGCTCCATCGTTATTATAGCCCAGCCCAGCCACATACAGTGTTCCCATACCATCTGACATGGCCCCGATTGGCCCCAACACGTTGCCAAAACCGGGTATAGACTCCACCAACGTGACATTCCAATTAACGCCCTGTTCAGCAGATTCGCTCGAACCGCTCACACCCCTGCGATGCCAGCAGGTTCGTTCACCAATTGCCGCACACCACAAGAGATGGACCCCGTCCGTCCCATCCGTGACCACTTGAGGCCAGGCGTAAGCTCCCTCGACGATCTGCTGCGGCGTTGACCAGGTCTCTCCGTCATCGCCCGAATAAGCATAGTAGATACCCTGCGGAGGTTCACTTTCAGAGAACGGGGCCTGGATCCATACAACGTGCAGTCCGCCCCGTGCATCCACAGCCAGGCGAGGATAATCGACTGCAGCCCACCCTGCCTTTGCCGCGTCAAAAACCTGCCACGCTGGAGACCAGCTTGTCCCCCCATCTTCTGAGCGGGTGTAGTAAATCCCGCGCTCCTCATTGACCGGCACAGCATAGACCGCATGCAAAATGTCGCCTGTTTCCCTGGAGGCAACGATATAGGGCTGACTGCCAATTCCATATTCTGTCGCTGGCCCTGGCAATGGTCGTGGAGCGTCCCAACCACTGGTCGAGTAGGCATCGCGAACAAAAGCACGACTATACCAAATCTGCCCGTTCGGACCGCCACTCCACAAAGCATGCAGGCGATCGCCCAGAACCGCCAATGTGGGCTCCTCTGCTCCTCCTTCAGGGGAGCGCAGCACCGCCACCGGGCGCATCCGCTTTTCCATGTCCGTAGTGAGTTCCACTGAACTAGCCCAAGAGGCATAAGACAGTGCTTCTCCCGGCTCACCCGGTGTCTCGGACTCTGTCCACAGAACATGCACCCGGCCCTCCAGATCGGCAGTCACCGCCGGCATACCAGGGATTGTTGAACCCTGGGAAACGTTCACCGGCGTCGACCAAGGCGGCGGTGGCGCAAAGACAACCTCCAGCGCGCCCATCCGGCTGGGCGTAACCCACACATCGCCAGCTCCATCGCTCCCTGTAACGATCAGCGCATAGTTCGCCCATGACTCCTCACCGGAAACGTTTTTGTCAGCGGCGATCCGCACCAGCGCCGCCTGCAAATCGCTCAAATAAATCGGTGCGCCCGTTTCAGTATCCTCAAAACGAAAACTCCGCCGCTGGGGCTCCGACCACTGTCCCTCGTTCGCGGCAAACTCTGCTGATCCATCCCACACAGCCAGAGTCAAAGCATCACCCTTGCTTCCTACAACAAACAGTACCTGTCCATCGCCGAGCGGTAAAAACCGCTCGCTTGCCGGATCCGGACAGGTAGTCAGCCCCTCCAAGACGCGTCGTCCCACACTGTGGTCGCCAGCCAGGGCTTCAGATATCGGAGTCTGGTACAGAACACATCCCTCGCTGTAACCCGCTTCTTCCCATAGCAGCCAAACTCGATCTTGTCCGTGATCCAGAGCAGTAAACAAGCGCCCATGTTGCGAATACCCATCGGGATCGCCGACCAGTACTGGCTCGCTCCAAGTCGCACCACCATCGGACGAGCCGGCCAGCAGTGCCTGCTCCAGTCGCGGATCGTCCCAGGTTACATACACTTGTTCGGTACCCTGGATTGCCAATCGCACATGAGCGGACTCGGGCAAAAGGGAGCGATAGTAACGTGACTGAGCGATTGCTATTGGTTCGCTCCAAGTTTGCCCGCCATCGTCAGAGCGCCGATAGTGTGCGCCAGACGACGCATCGGATGTATGCTGTGCACGCAGATAAGCCAAGTGTAGCGTGCCAGCATCGTCGATTGCCACATCATAAGCGGCCGCAAACTCAGCTACCAAACCTATCCGCGTCCAGGTAATGCTGCCTGCGTTCAATGTACTGTGCATCAATGGCCGATCGGTTGCTCCAACGCCTGCCTCTGCCAGCCAAAAGGCATGCGTCCGTCCAGTCGTGTCGGCGATGACTCTAGGTATCACATTGATCGATGTCGGAGCTCCCCTTTCCTGAGACGTGTCCTCGGCAACCAGAATCGGCGCCGAGACTGCATCTGACCAGACTTCGATCGTGCCGTTGATCACTTGGGTTCCACTGACAACAGACCGGGCAAGGATCGCCCCATCGGCAGTCATCAGCCCATCGAACTGATCCCACCAAAAAACGCCCAAAGTGCCATCTGGTCTGATCACAATAGCCGGGCTAGAAGCCGCCCCACTACGAGAAAGATTGACCGGCTGCGGCAAGTCAATCTCTACCTCGCCTTCCGAAGATTCTGGCACCCGGAAGCGCGGCGTGGGAGTAGGTGTTGGCGTGAGCGGAGCCAAAACCGGCGCCAAGGTTTCTATTCTGCTGCCGGCAATCCATACCTCATTATTCTGATCTGTACCTACAGCAACGAACACCTTGCTGCCGGCCTGGCCCTCCTCACTTAAAGCAGGTGTCACTACCAATCGCACATTGCTCAAATTCACCCGGCCTTTTGTTTCAGGGTCGTCAAAATAAAGGTTCAGCGGTCGCGATCTCCGCCACTGTTCCTCATTCCAGGTTGCCAGGATCAGAGTTCCCCCACCATTCTCAGCGGTCAGGAAAACCCGTCTTTCATCGAATCGTAAGGATTGCACATTCCCCGGACAAGTCGGTAAATCTTCCAGTACTCGTTGCGTCCCTTCTGTAATGCCAGCCAACAGATCGCTCACTGGAGCCTGGTACAGCTCGCATGTCCTTACGCCGATCATTCTTTCCCACAGCAGCAGTGTCTCCCCGTCTGGTATCGGCACCAGACGGCCGTGCTGCAAACGCGCATCAAGATCGCCGTTCTCCCCGCCGACCGGAACGGGACTCGTCCAAGTGATCCCGCCGTCAGACGAACCGGTCAAGAGGACGTCGTCCAGGTGAGAAGCGTCCCAGGTAATATACATCCCACCAACGTCGTCAACCGCCAGTTGCAAGTATATATCTTGGGGTGAGAGCAAACGATAATAGCGAGATGCATGCAACAGGACCGGCGTGCTCCAGCTTATTCCGTTGTTGACGGATCGCCGATAGTATATCCCTACTGGAAAGCGTGTTGTATTCAGATTTCGCAGATAAGCTAGATGCAGCACCCCGGAAGCATCGGCTACCACGTCAAAGCCCGTCGCCGACTCGGTCACCGTGATTGCCGTCGACCAGGTTATGCTCGTAGCGGCCATACTGGCGTACAGCAGAGGGCGAGTGCCCGTCTCTTCGCTAGCCTCACCCAGCCAAAAAGCGTGAGCCCGGCCACTTGCGTCGCCGACAATGCGCGGCATCACCTCGACCTCTGTGGCGACAAATGTCTCCCCTTCTGGTGTTGGACGCTCCAGAGATCGAAGGATGTATATCGGGGCAGGCGCCGGTTCTGACCACGCCTCGAGCGTTCCCAGAGTCATCGTCACCCCGTCGAAACGATCCCACCAAAAGACGCGCAAACTGCCGTCAGGCCGGGTCACAACAACCGGGTCGGAGGCCGCCCGGCTATGAGAGAGATTGACAAATGTATCCCAAACGCCATTCGCTGATTGCGCCAGCGTCCGAAAACCAAAGCTCGCCAAAGCTGGCAAGATCAGGAGAACAACAACCAGCCAAGCGCATCTGCGCCTTGTGCATAGCATATTTGCAACCTTTGGTGATAATAATTGTTGAATCTCGTAAAATCGTGCCGCCCTTGTCCTAGTGTGATACAGAGCGTTTAGTCAAGCTGCCGATTTTGCCGATTCTATGAACGAACTCGAGATTCTTTTGACAATATCAATTCTCGACATACACGCATAGCTTCTCAAAGACGCCTGCTGCACGGAATAGGGTTCAATTTAGCGAGTCGTGCTCACAAACCGGCACGATTTTGTGAGACTCGTCAGTTCTTTTCAGAGTACTTGACCGCTTTTTCGCTCCTCTTTTCCTATAGACATCTTTTCATCGCTGGTCCCCGGCGAGACCGGGTCGCCTGTATGAACAGGATGGTGCGAATCTTGCCTTTGAGCATTGTCCGACCGCTTGAGTTTGCCGAGAGAGGCCAACCTGGGCAACAGCCGGCCGAGATTGAGCCATGAACGGCTCCTTGCGCGCAGCTTATCTCCGCCATATCCATAGTAATGTTGGTACGTATAATAGCCATCTCCGCTGGAGGAGACGCGATTCAATACCACACCCAGCAGTGGTGCGCCCACCTGACGGAGGTGTCCCACCGCGCGGCGGACCATCCCACGTCTGGTCCGCCGCGCATCGTTCACCAGCAGGACACCATCCACCCGCGTGGCCAGCACGACTGCATCAGTAACGGCCAGCACCGGGGGCGTGTCAAAAATTATCACATCCGCCTGGTCTTTCAGACTCTCGATCAGCGCCTCCATACGTCCTGAACCGAGAAGATCGGCTGGGTTGGGTGGAATCGGACCGCTGGTGATGACACGCAGATCCCCTATCCAGGCGGATTCGTCGCGTTCAATATCTATTTCCCCATCACTTTCTAAAAAGCGACGGGATAGACGTTCGTAGGTTAGTCGCCAACTGTATGTTGACAGATCAGGTTGGGGTTCCAGAATAACATTACTCAAACCACGCGAGTTTTCCAAGTCAAAAATGTCGTGCTGTCTGGGACGGCGCATATCGGCGTCTATGATGACCACCGAACGTCCCAACTGTGCCATGGTCACGGCCAGGTTTGCAGCGAGGACACTCTTGCCTTCTTCAGGATTGGAGCTGGTTATCGCCAGCGTGCGCACCGGCTTGTCCACCGAAGAAAACTGGATATTGGTGCGCAGCGCTCGAAAGGCCTCGGCGGCCGGAGAGCGAGGATAACGGATAACGATCAGGCTTTCCTCACTTCCCATATGGGCAATCGCGCCCAATGTGGGCAAATTCAGCACACGAGTTACATCATCGGTTGTCTTGAGCGTATCATCCAGGAACTCGATCAGAATCGCCCCCCCCACGGCCAGGCCCAAACCGATGGCGGCAGCCATAAGCACTGTCTCGTTGACGCGAGGAGCGATCGGCCAAGTGGGCGTAGATGCCCGCTCGGCGATCCAAATGTAATTGGTTGCCTCCTCCCCTACCTGAAGCAGTAAAGAGTAAGTATTCTGATATGAGGCCCGTTTTTCTTCCAGAGCTGACAGGTTATCTTGTATTGTCTGGATCATCCACGCGCTATTGGCAGCATCCAGCTTGGCCTGCTCAGCCGCTATCTCTTCTTCTGCGGCCCGGATACCCTGTTCTAATTTTTGTAACTGAGCTTGCACAAAGGCGGACCGGGACTGCTCCTCTGCAGAGCCGGCGGGACTTTGTAGAATCAGTTGGTTGGCAATCTCGTCAGCGAGTGCGCGTGCGCGTTCGGGAGATGTATCGCGCACGCTGATCTCGACCAGTTGCGTGCCCGGCAAGAGCCGCGCCGAAACGTTGTCCGGCCAGGGGGATTGGGACAATCCCAGCGCTTCCGCCGCTCCCTCCAGGATCGGCTGCCGCCGCACCATATCGATATAAGTCTGGGCTAACTGCTCACTAATGTAAAAGTCTTCATAGGTCGGATTAGGCTTCCGCAAACTCTGACCGATCATCACTGTAGTGACAGCCTGATAGATACGTGGCTGGCGCGATACAGAAATATAGCTCGAAACCGCAGCCACAAGCGTCGAGGCCACCATCAGCCACCACCACTTTTTGATTACCTGCCAGTACTGTTCCAGTGCCATCAGTTCTCCATCGTGCCCATAGGCTCTTGCACATCTGTTTCATACGACCCGTCCGGGCCGGCCCGGCATACTCGCCAGGGAATAACAGTTCGCACCCGCCGGGCCAAGTCGATCAATCCCAGAGCGGCAAAGGGTATCAGAACCACATCGATCGGCAGGCGATAGCGCACCATCGCCCAGGTGAACAGGTGCAGCACGGTATAGAACACGCAAAAAAGAAGCAGCAACCCGTTGCGCTTTATAAACAGTGGACTGCGAAACGCCAAGACGATACCATACACCATAAACGGTAGAAACAATCCAAAAGAGCCGACACGCCCAATGTTGTGCAGCAAAGTGGTATCAGGCGTAGGCCAAAACTCAAAAAAGGCACGAACACGGCTCAATGAAAGCAACAGATAGCGTCCGGGCTCGTCCAACACGAAACGGATAGCCTGTCGCATCAAGTCCCGATCCAGTTCCGGCTCCGGCCTGCCCCACCACCCCTCCGGCAGCGGCGCAGCATCAAACTCGCGAAAACTCGTGCCATGCATCGGATGCTGGGCCGAATACATTGCATAACCGGTATTCGAATTGAGTAACAGAAACTGACCATAGACCGCATAATTGCGCAGCGTGAACGGGGCAATAAAGGCGATCAGCAACAGCCCTGCGATGACAAGTACGCGTAATGTCGACCACACCTGCCGGCTTTGCCGAGCTAACCACAGCAGATAGAGAAACATCACCGGCGCCCAGGGCAAAATTGACTGCCGGATCAGCGCCGCAAGTCCCAGGCTGATCCCCAGTTGCAAACCCATCGAAAGAGAGATTGGTCTCGACGCACTCAAATGGCGAACAATCTGCAGCCCTATCGCCAAAGACCAAAGCACGACAATGATATAAAAGGTTTCAGTCATCAACGTGGCGGCATAGAGGACCAAATAACCATAGAGAGCAGCAATGAGCGCAGCCAAGAGTGCGCTGCGCTCATATTTGTCCTCATCGCCAAACATAGATTTTGCCAGTCTATAGACAGCCCAGGGCAACAAGATGCCGCCGAGGACGGCTTGCACCAGCCGCACAGCCAGAGGATGCGGGCCAAAGAGGGCATAGACCCCGGCCACAAAGAACGAATAGAGGAACGACCAATGGGCCGTGGGCGTATCCGCCAGCGTAAAAGGATACCAGTTCAGATCGAAACTAAAGCCGTGACCGCCAAGCAACCGGGCGCCAAGCGCATGATAAGAGCGCTGATCTGTCAATAGTGATGGCGCATCGATTTCATCGCCCAGATAGAAAGCGACAGCGACGCGCAACAAAACCGACAAGATCAAGATAGTGATTAAATATTGCTTGGCATACCGTTTTATATGAATCACTTCACCTTATTTGAATCAAGCAAACGTGCATATACCTCATCCACCTGGCGATAGACAACCTGCCAACCATACCTGGCTGCCACCCAAGCCCGGCCATTAGCCCGCAACCGATGATTAAGCTCTTTATCGATCAGCAGACGCACGGTGGCCTGGGCAAAGGCAGGCGCATCGTCGGCAATGAGTATGTTTTCGCTTTCCCGAATCTCTATACCTTCCACTCCGATGGGCGTAGAAACAATAGGCAGTCCCCACAGCCAGGCGTCCAGGATCTTGACCCGCATCCCCCCTCCGGCATGCAGAGGAACGACAAAAGCATCCGCTTCTTCCAAGTATGGTTTGGGATCGGTAACGTAACCGGTAACCTGCACCCGTGGATCCGCCGTCAGAGCCTGTACTTCTGGAGGTGGATTCTTGCCCACGACGACGAAACGGGCCTCAGGCACATGCTGGTGGACCAAAGGCAACACCTTCCGGGCAAACCAGAGCACGCCACTGACGTTAGGCGGCCAGAACATCGTACCCATGTGGAGTATTGCGGGGCCCCCCCCGTCTCGATGTATAACCGGCGACATCTGCTCCGGGTCTACACAAATCGGAACGACCGAAAGCTTGGATGCTATCTCTTCTCGCCCATCCGGATCAAAGAGCGCCAGCAGGTGCTCGCGATCCTCTGGGGTGACGGTCAGCAAAGCATTATAAGCCAGACACATTGCCATCTCATAACGAGCGAAAGCCCGTGCTTCGCGAGCCATAATAGCCCGACGCAACGCGCTGGCTTCTGTATCTGCCATCCGCTGTGTCAGCAAATAGATGGCATTATGCTCATCTAACAAGGTACACGGCCGATGGGATGCGGCCATCCGAGCAGCCAACTGCCCGTATCCGGACATCGAAAGCTGATCGGCATGGATCACATCAAAAACCACCTCACGCGTCAACCGGCGCAAGGTAGCCACCATTTCGCCTGTCTCATCGCGCACGATGACTATAGGTTGATTGGTGAGCAGCCCTTTGACCACTGCCCGCAAGTTGCGCCAAAACGAACGGCGCATCGGCACCGGATGGACAGCATAACAGATGCGCGCCAAGTGTGCGATGGACTCTGCTGTGTCATCTGGACGGACAAAAGACACCAGCGTTACCTGATGATCGCGGGCCAAATGGCGCAGCATATGATACTGTCGCACCTTGGGGCCAGCATCCAGAGGATAGGGCAATACCTGAGTCAGGAAAAGGATGTGAGCCAAGGTGCGTTATTGCCCCATACATCCCACTACCACCCGCACCGTCTGCAGCATGGTAAGCAGATCCATATACAGGCTGGCGTGCCGGACGTAGTAGAGATCGTACTCGAGCTTGATCCGAGCATCCTCGATCGAGTTGCCATATTCATAGTGCACCTGCGCCCAACCGGTAATGCCCGGATTAACCGCATGTCGGGCACGATAGAGAGGCAGAACGCGCGACAGTTGGCCAACAAAGTAGGGGCGCTCCGGTCGAGGGCCGACAATGCTCATTTCGCCACGCAGGACGTTGATAAACTGGGGCAGCTCATCAAGGCGAGTTTTGCGCAGCAATAGGCCCACAGGCGTGATCCGGTTGTCCTTGTCCTTACACCACACTGCGCCGGAAGCCTTTTCGGCATCGGGAATCATCGAGCGGAACTTGAGCAGCGCAAAGGGCTGGCCACCTTTGCCCACCCGCTGCTGCTTGTAAAAAAGCGGTCCCGGCGACCAGAGTGCATTGGCCAAAGCCACCCACGGAATAATCTGGGCCAAAGCCAGCAGGCCAAACAGTGACAGAAAAACGTCTACAAGGCGCTTTACGGCCGCGTACAAACGAGAGGCCGGGCTGTCAGCCACTCCCAAGATCAAACGTACATCGCGCTGGGCATATTCTATCGGCAACCGTCCGGTCAAACGCTCGTAGACCGTCGCCAAATCATTGACCTGTAGACCGAGCTCCCGGCAATCGAGCAGACTCTCATAAGCTTTGACGGAAAGACCGCGCTCATCATCGAGGGCAACAATAATCTCATCCACATTGTACTGACGGGCCAGGCTCACCAGTTGGCCCGCATCCCCCAACGCAATGATATTGTCGCCGGGAGCGCTTGCCTCATCGACGCACTCGACAAGATGGCCAGCTTCATCGGTCACCCCAGTCTTTGCCAATGATTGTTCTACCTGGTCCGCTACCAAACCCACAATCTGATAGCCGGTGCCACGAAAAGGATTGGCCCCGCGCGCATGATCGGACTTTCCAAGAGCATGGGCGAGCTTGCAAGCCGCCGCTCCCGCCCCTAAAATCAGCGCTCGCTGCCGAAAAGTCGGCTGCACAAGAAGCCAGGCGTAAAAGACGCGCCAGACAAGAATAGCAGAGAGCATAAAAAGGACAAGTCCCAAGACATAAATGCGATGGAGAATCGGCGGCGTCAGCCAGGGAATGGCAATGTAAACAAGTGCACTCGCCAACGCCGCGCCGCCCGCGCTGGTGATGATGCTGGTCACACTGGCAGAACGAGCCAAATTGTAAACATCCAACACCACACCGGCGATGCTCCATAGGATCGACAGGGTGATGAACCACTTGGCATGTTCCAGCAAAGATGACCACGAAGGTGAAAAATCGTTCCAGATGGTCACGGCGGCCAGCAACGAAATGTTGACCAGAATCAAGTCTACGATAAAGAGCAGCCCTTTACGTTCGTTGGCCGTCAGCCGCAGACCGACTTTGGTTCGAACCGCAGGTGAGGAGTAGACAGGCTCGAAAACTGTATCGATCATACCGTTCACACTCATTCTTTCTCTCCAACAATAAGGCCCAAGCTCGTTGCGTGCTCCGAAAACGTAAAACGGCACGTTGGGAAACAAACGTCCATCGCTTGTTTGCCTATGATTCCAATTATGTGATTTCAGATGGATGTTTCAGGGAATCTTGGGGTGATTGAACAACAAAGCTGTCCACGCGTCTCTCGGAAGCAAGATTCAAGTACATCCGGCCCAGAGATCGTTCTTCATCTGCGCGGTGGACATCGTACCAGGCTCGCCCAGCAGCGCCCATGCGGGCCAGTTGAGTCGGATCGTTCAACACCATTTCCAAACAACGAGCTAACGCAGCAGGATGACCCGGTTCCACCACATAGCCGGTGCGCCCGTCTTCGACGTATTCGGGCAGCGCGCCGCTGCGGGCGACAATCACCGGCTTGCGAAAATAATAGGCTGCGGCGATCAACGCCGATTGGGTAGCGTCCACATAAGGCAGTACCAGCACACCGCAACGGCAAAAGAGATCGATAGCCTCCTCATCGTCGATCAGACGATTATGCACCACCACCTCATTGGGCAGCGATCCGACCCACAAAGCAGACATGTCTCCACGGCCGGCGATCACCAGCCGAGGGGCGGTTGTCTCGCCTTTATCCATCATTGCACAGGCGGCGATCAGGTGATCGATTCCCTTGTAATGCTCCAATCGACCGAAAAAAAGCGCCCAGGGTTCATACCTGACCGACTCGGCCATATTGGAAGCCTTCTCCAAGCGGGTATTCCCCAGAAAAAGATGGAGCAACGGCGACCAGGTGACTCGCTCAGGCGATACTCCCCAAGCCAGCAGCCGCTGCCGGTAAGTCTGACCGTGGACCAGGATATGATCTGCTGAACCGACGATCAGCCGGTTCCAGAACCGGATCAAAAAGCCAAAGCGGACGCCGCGATGGGGATCCAGGTCGTGAAGGGTGTGAACAACCGGGATGCCTTGCGCGACCAGTGCCCGCACGAGAGGAACGTTCCACAGGTGTGGGCCAGTAAAGTGGACGACGTCCGGATGCAGGTCATAGATTGCAGATCGCACCTCGCGCAAGGCCGAAAACCGCAGCGCCTCGGGCGAAAAGCCAGTTGTGGACATCTCTACAGGAGTATGGAGATTCACCGCCGGTGCGTAGCGGTCATGCGGAACGAGACGTGTCGTTATCAGGTGCACATCGTGGCCGGCGCCGGCCATACGGTTGGCTATGTCAGCGGTATATTGATGCATACCAAAAGTTGGAGAGAGCATGACATAACAGATGCGCACAGGCTTAACCTCCTCACCTTTACCACCCATTGCAACTACTATATACGCAAAAAGTATGAGCGAGGTTAGAAAGACTTTAGGAATTTGTCAGAATGCCGCGCGTTGTATCTGTCTCCTTGCCGTCGATCTCGACAATCGTCCTTTGCAACCCTCGTCTCAATACCATCGTTAAAGTATTGGCTGTGCTCATATCCATTGGTTCTTGCAGCAATCTGGCAACCAATTTGTCTTGCCCAATGCCAATCTCGAAGACCAGTATGCCGCCTAGCTTGAGCATCAGAATGGCTTCGCCTATCAGAATTTGTGGATGCAATAATTTTGATGTGCTATGGGGCACTAGGCAAGAAATGTTGCGCAGACAGAGCGAGGCGCGCTTTACAAACCAACGGCAAGTAGGTCAAGTAGGGGTTAGCAAAGACAGTAGCCGTATCCATACTTGTGTCGCCATTCTCATCACTCAATTCGGCTGTGTTGACGAGAATGCGGGAGTCGCTGGTTATGATCGTAACAATATAGCGGATTTGCACTTGCAGAGTCGACGATGGCGTATCGCTCCACAGCAGACGACGAGTTCCGCTGTCGTAGGTAGGCAAAACACTGGTACCTACCAGTTCAAAACCACCCGGCGCGCTTGTGCCAGCGGGCAACGTATCGGTCAGAACAAGAGCATTACCACTACCGTAAAAGCTCAAGGTAAAAGTGATTGCATCTCCCTGATCCCCAAAAGACAGACTGGCCGTCTTTCCCAGGCCACTTGAAGCTTCGATAGCCGCGACGAGATTTTGGATGTAAAACAAATCACCCACCTGGACGGCCGGCACATCCAGATATTTTGTCAACTCTTCTCGCGACTCTTTGAGGATCATCGCCCTGGCCAAAAAGAGGGCGTGGTAGTCGTAGAAGTGTTGACTGGCCGATTCACCGTGGGCCGTATAATAGTCTGCGACAAACCAGTAAGGCGCCACGCTGCTATACTCGTCAACGGCCTCCTGGACTTGACCCAGAATGTTCTCGCGCAGGTATTGCCCTAACCCGGGGACAAGGAACATAAAATTCCTGGCCACGCTGAAAGATCGTGCGGCACTTCCGTCTATATACGGCGTGTCCTTGGAAAAGGTGGATGCTCTCAAAGCCAGCAGCCGATTTAACGTAGCTCTGATCCCCGTCGATTCGGGATAACCGGCAAGGGCTTCCAGCTCCAGATACCCCAGGTAACCGGCGATGTAAGCGTTGTGAACGTAAGGATATTCGATCAGATAGGCATCCGACGGCGGGCTTTCCAGCCTT
The DNA here is from genome assembly GCA_016931365.1 of Anaerolineae bacterium. The sequence continues at coordinate 7,110 of JAFGEY010000183.1, read as the reverse complement.
GAGCGGCTGGCCGTAAAAATGTCTCCTGCCCCGCCAAAGACCTGGGCATATTCCCACAAGGCATAGAACATGGTTGGGGGCCACGTCCACCCATCATACCCGTAACCGCTCACATAAGGCGGGTGATTGATGCGGTCTACCTCCACTTCTTGAGGCAGCTCATATGGCTCCCGAGGAGCGCCATCCCGCCAGCCAACGTGCGTGTACTGATATGGAGGATAGGCAGCAAACTCGCTCTGCATATAAGCCTTGACTTGCCCCTGCAAATCTAGGGGAAGATGCGGCAGTGCCAGAGCCAGAACGTAGAGCGTGTCCGCGGTGTTGTGCCAATAATCGATGCTGTGGTCGCCGAGCTGGTCACGGGTTTTATTGTCGAGCAGGCCATGGCTCCTGTAGCCGGGCCGCAAGTGGCCGACATTTACCATTTTGCGCACTTGAACGGCCAGTTTCTCACGCAGTTGCGAGCCATCTACGACCAGATCAGTTTCCGGCGCAGCCACTGTGTGCGCCATCGGCAACTGCGTCGGCTGCCCTTGATAGTCTCCCAGGGCGATCAATGCATTACTGCGGTGAATATACACCTTGCCTGCATAGGGAATTGGCGGGTTTTGATGTCCATGCTGACCATAGATGCCGTTGGGGCTGGCATCCACGCCCTGAAACAGGTTGTTGATCGTGTAGCCGAGCGTGCTGACTCCTTCATAAAGGACGTTGTAGCCGGGAAGGCGCGAGTCCAGATCGTATGAAAAATACGTCCACTCCCGGCTCGGATCAGGAAGACTAGGGTAAAAGCGCGTGTTAGGGACGCTGATATCGAACGCGCCGGCAGAGCGATCGTTGCAGTGGCTCCAATAGATGAGGTTGCCACCTGCCGAGTAAGCCATCGGTTCGTCCATCGCTATCCAGTCGGCGCTCGGCGTGCTGATTGAACGACTGCCAACTGCCCAGCCAGCGATCTGACCGCCAGCGATCCACTCACCGGACATATAGGCATTCGATTGGTAAGCTACTCCATCGGAACCCACGACCGGCGGATAACGGTTGCCGCTGTGCGTTCCGAACCACAAAATGGGCGCGTATTCCGGCGTACTGTCCCCATCAAAATCAAAGGTGACCTCCACCCCGGTGGCACGATCCAGGACAAAGTAGGTTCTACGCCAGGGCTTGGCCTCAAAATATTGCAGCGCCCGGGTGGCATCCAGGGTACCATCCGGGTTACGCGATCCAAAGGGCGTACCTTTAGGTTCGCTGGCCCGGTTGGGGAAAACGTCCTCGAGTTCCCGGATCTGAAGATCGTTACCATAAGCAGGCTCAAGATAGGCCCGGTAATTATTGCTGCCCGCCAGCAGTACGACGTCCCTGCCACTTGCCGGGTCTTCGTAAAGCACCGGCCACCAGGCCTGGAAGCCTGCCCCCGGAAGCCTGGCCGACTGCCAGACAAGTTGCCCCGTTTGCGCATTCAACGCGTAGGCGCGTGCATCGTTGGAAGCAAAGTAGAGGGTGTTGTCCCGATAAGCCGCGGAGAAGGGAATGGGCCCTTGCGTTTCGTATTTCCATAGCAGAGAAACGGTGCTGCCGTGATTCTCAAGCGCGTACATTGCCCCATCACGGTTGCCCGCATAGATAAAGGTGTGGCCACCGAGATCGAGTACCAGGGGGTTGGTGTCAAAACCGGCGCCAGCTTCAAAGGTCCATATCCCGCTGCCGGTGTACGCATCGATGGCGTGGATTTTGTGATCGTGACCGCCAACGTAGGCGACCCCGTCAAAGATGGTCGGAGAGTTGCCCAACGGAAGCTCGGTGGGATAAACCCACGCCGTGTTGCCTGTCTGGGCATCAAAAGCGTACAGCCCGCCGGCAGTAGAGAGATACAGCAGGCTGTTGGCGGCAATGACCTGTACATTCGGGGGAATATAAGGCTCAATGACGCGATACCAGATCGGACTGAGCTTGCCGGGCACTTGCTCGGAATTCCAGGAGGTGCGTTGGGGATTGGCTCCGGCCATCGGCCAATCGCCCGTATCTGAAGCATCCACGTCTGCCAGATTATCCCCCGGTGTGTGCGCATTCTGAGACTCGTCTTCAAGTATTTGAGTAGAAAGCATTTCCACTCGCATTCCCGAGCCTTCTCTCGCTCCGCTCGCAACCAGGTTAGAAACCACCAAGACAACAGCTATGCAACTGAAAAAGGCCAGCCTGTTTTTCTTTCGCTTCACATTCCTGCACATACTAGTCCCCCTTGGAAACGAGCGGCAAGTAAACTTGATAAGGATTGGCGATGACAATGGCCGAATCGGTATAGAATGTGCCCCCCTCCTCCTTCAACTCGGCCACATTGATCAACGCCCGACGATCTGCCGTGTTGATGGTGACGGTATAGCTGATGGTTACTGCCTGGCCTTCGGCCAGGGCATCACTCCATATCAAGCGGTGCAGACCGCTGTCATACGTGGGTATCGTGCTCGTGCCGTGCAATGCGAAACTGCCCGGCGCACTCGTACCAGCAGGCAACGTATCAGTCAGGGTAATGGGGTTTCCCGCACTAAAGAGGTTCAAAGTATAAGTAATTGTGTCGCCAAGATAGCCGAACGTTGGCACGGCCACCTTGGACACATCGGCGGATACATAGCCCCAGGTGACATCCAGCGTCGGGCGCATGGCCGCACTCCACTCGTCGATATCGGAAGACCAGAAATACTTGCCACTGTGATAGTCCCAGTCGGCTTCATAGAGCGCCAAGCGCAAGGGCGTACTCGCTGCATAAGCCTCGGCCACGGCCTCGCTCACGTCCCACTCTCTGGGCTCGCCCGGTTGGCTGGGGAAAACATCAGCCCAGGCAGATGCGACGTTTTCCAAAGCCAATGGGGCGTTATTCCAGGTCAACGTCGACTCGTTCCAATCTTCTGCGACAGTCGATACCTGGATCAGCGATGGCTGCGGATTATGCCCCGCGCCTGCATTACCGAACTGGTAGAGGGTCAACGTGGCAGAAAGAATGACTTTGCCCTCCGGCACGTTGTCCAGGGGAAACGTCACATAATACTTGGAGAAGCAAGGCCACTCGCTGATTGGATCCACATGCTGAATATTGAGAAACTGTTTGCCAGGATATTTCAGATTGCCCCAAGTAGGAAAGAAACTAGGGCCTGCCGGATCGCCGCAGATGCTGCTGCCGCCCACATCCGCATCGATGACCTCTGCGCCGTTCAGGCCGTGGCGAATCGTAACGGTTGCCCCGAGCCAGGCTGGATCGGGCACATAGGACGGCTTTAAACCAAAAACGAGCTGTCCCCAGGTGGCAGGACGCAAGGGATCCATCGCCTCGGGCCATACCTGGTCGGCAAGCGGCAGGCCCTCCTCACTGTCCCGATCGTGAACCGCCACGCCAAGCCCCCAGAGCGTGCCCTGCACTGGGGGGCTATCGAGTCCCAGGCTGGTGAAAGGAATGGCACAGTAAAGCATCCAGCCCCGGTCGTCTGTGTTGTCATTGGGTGCATTGCCATTCCATCCGGCTGAGGTTGTGAAAGGCAGGGATGCCACGATCCACTGACTTCCGTCGCCCCGATAGGCAGCCTGGAAGTCAGTGCGGTTTGGTTCCCACCCCCAATTCAGTTGTGCATCAAAGCGGTAACTGTCAGCATTCGGAATTTGGCCAACGTTGCCGTACCGGTTCAGATAGAGGGAGACCGAATCCCACTCGGTCAGTTCAGCAGGAGAAGGTGTAGTGTCATACCACAACAGCCGGTCGATGATTCCCAGAGTCAGGAGAAGGCTGTCATTCGAGTAGCGAATGCGCACGTCGGTATAGTTCTCGCCGAGCGTGACGCGCCCGAACCAGAAAATTACAGCCTCATTCGCCGACACATCATAGGGAACATAGACACGCCGCGCACCGGCGCCTTGAGCATGTGCAGCCAATCCCGCGGCCGGGTTCATATTCCTCGACGCATCCCATCGCCCCGCCGATCCGCTGCATGCCAGGAACACCAGCCCAATCAGCAAAGGCAAAAAAGGCCGGCGCTGCGGCAATCGCGTTTCCATTTTGACCTCCAGGTTTACATCTGTGGGAGTTCGGCCAGCAAGCGACGATAGGTGTGGGCCCGATCAGCGTAGGAAGAAAAGACAAGAGACCCTAGTCTGGCGAGAGCGAAACGGGGTATATAGGCCAGAAATATCAAGCGCTTGAAGCAGTCTGCCTGGCGCCTTCCGCCAAATTTGCGATGAAATTGCACCTTGCTGCGATAGAGTTGGATGTACATCGACTTGGCGACCTGTCTCGAACTGGCCTCACCGTAATGCTTGACCACCGCTTGCGGCACCCACCAAAGCTGCCAGCCGTCTTGTAACAGCCGGTAACACAGATCCATCTCTTCGGTGTACATAAAATACTCTTCGTCGAGCAACCCCACCCGGTCAAGCGCTGCTCGTCGCAGCATAAAACAAGCCCCTTTGATGACCTCCACAGGGTGAGGCGTTCCCCAGTCCCACCGCTCCTGCACATAGGTCGCCCGTCGCCACACCCAGTCGAGAAAGAGCAGCCGCCAGAACTCGCGCCCCGGTGTCAACATGGGATGACACGAAGGCTGCAAGCTGTCATCTGCGTTAAGCAACCGGGGGCCGCATCCGCCGGCCTGAGGCTGCCTTTCCATAAACTGTACCATTGTCTCCAATGCACCGGGATGCACCTCGGTATCGCTGTTGAGCAAAAGAATGTACCGCCCTATGCTTTGACGGATAGCCTGATTGTTCGCGCAGGCAAACCCGACATTCTCCGAATTGGCGATCAGGTGCACCCAAGGAAAATGCTCAGCCACCATTTGAGCGCTGCCGTCAGTCGAAGCGTTATCCACCACAAAGAGTTCATAGGTGACAGACTCAAGAGGATAGGTCGCAGGCAAGATCGCCACATTGGAACCCTGCCGATCAGAATTTGTCGTTACAGACGCCAGGCACTGCGCCAACAATTCTCTTGTATTCCAGTTGACAACAACAATCGAAAGATCCATCACTTCGCCGATCCGCTCATTTGCTGATTTGTTGACTTGCTATCTTGACTCTGTGATCGGCTCATCTGCTCCAACGCTACAAGTCCTCCCAAGAAAAACCACACCAACACGCTGGCCTGAAAGCCGGGGAATCCAATATTGTATACAAAGGGCAGGATCCAGTCGGCAAAGAGCATCAATACTAATGCCCCGGCCCAAGCAGCCAGCAGCGCGTTCACATAGCCGGCGGCAAAGCCAGTGGGGAATCGAGTACGTAAGCGCAAGCCAAGAAAAGTTAGCTCTATCGCAAACCAACCAAAGAGCCCCAACCCCAACAAGCCACCGTGCGAAAAGAGATCGACATAATTGTTGTGTGAGTTTATCTGAGGCTCAAGCCAAAGCGCCTTTCCATAGAGTAACGGTTTTGTCTGTGCATAAGCGCGATAAGCGGCCGGCCCTAACCCGGTAATGGGGTTGTGCATCGTTACCTCGAGCACACGGCCAATGAGCGTCAGACGCGAGCCGCCGCTTTCCTCCCACTCGTCATCCCCGCCGGCAAACTCATAGATGGTTGAGGTGAACATTCCCGTGACGACAAATACCACGAGAAGAAGCACCACCGGCCAACGCAGTCGCGACCAGCGCAGCCAAGCCAATACGCCGGCCACAGCGAACAGGCTAACCCAGGTGGATGCGGTCTCCCGATTCCAATACAGAGCAAATACCTGTGTCGCTGCTGCTACAACACCCAGGAAAATGCGCCATGCTGAAGAAAGTTCTTGATTGAAAAGCAACTGCCCTCCAGCAACAGCGAGCAACAGCAGCCAGAAAGGAGCACGATACAAAGCCCCTGACGTCATCTGATGGACGTAAAAACCAACGCGCGGTATCACATACAAAACAGCCAGACAGCCAGCAACAACCAGGTAAGACAGAGTCAGACGCCGCAAGCTGATCTCGTCGCGCACGACGTTGCCCATCAACCAGTAAGCCAACGCCGAGAAAGCAAAAATAGCCCATTGCGCCAGTTGCACCAGAACAAAGCTGCCAGAACGGGGCACGGCAGGATCCCAGAGCGCGCTGCCGACCAAAAGCGAGAACAAACCACCCAGCACAAAGAGAAACAGCGGTCCGTTCGTGCGCGATGGAACGAAATACAAGTCTCTTCGGCGCGCCATATCCAGCACCCAGAGAGCAGTCAGAGCTGGAACAAACAAAGTGACAGGATTTACAACGACAGCCGTGCCGGTGCTAATCTCCAGATGACCGATCAAGGCCGCAGGCACAATGAGAAAAAGCCCGATACCCGGCTGTTCGAGCAGGACAAGGGAGCCCACACCACCGACGATACCTGCGGCAAGAAGCACGAGCCACCGCCAGGATGCGCGGTAACCAAGGCAGATGGCAAGAACGAGCACGGCAACAGGGATCAGTCGTCGCCAAATAACGCCTCCGGCCTGGCAGCGCGAGCAAATAGGCAATTTCGTCATCTACATTGACCTTGATAATAACCAAGTCTACTGAAAAACTCACCAGGATGCCCGGCAGGTGAATTTGTCTAAAATATCAAGTGTCGGTCACCTGACCTCTCAACGACTATGGTGTGTTGCGCAACACCAACGGCAAGTAGATACGATACGCTTCCACCGTCACTGTCCAGGACGCTGTCCAAGCAGAATACCCGCCCCCGTTGAACGCGCGCACTGTCCAGGTATGGATGCCCGCTGCCAGCACCGTCGGCAAAGTGGTGTTCGTGGTCGTGATAGTCACGCCATCCAGGAGCACGTTGTATCCGTCCGGCATTCCGCCGGTTGAGGCAGGCTGCCAACTCAGGGTGAGCGATTGCGTCGTCGTCACTATGCCATTGGGAGGCGCAAGCAGCGTTGGGACAGCGGGCGCGGTGGGACCTGCCTCGAGCGCGAACGCCGCTGTGATGGTGTGGTTCGCCATCACGTTCTCGAACGTGTAACTCGCAAGCACGCCCTGTGACACTCCGTCCACCCCCACATCCACGATGTGATATCCGGAACTCGCCGCAATGCTGAAGGCCTGGCTGCCGCCGTGGTTCACCGTCTGCGGCGTCCCCGGCATAATGCTGCCCCCTGCCCCCGCCGTCGGCGTGATG
>JAFGEY010000182.1 GCA_016931365.1 Anaerolineae bacterium | reverse complement strand
TGCGGATCGACCTCGCGCTCGATCACCGTCAATTGCTCTGCGGCGCGCAAAGCCTCGATCAAGTCCGGCACGTTCATGTTCCCACTCCTGTGACGATCACATTTTTGGCCCCGGCGTCAAGCAGGGCGCGGCGTATTTGTCCGGCGTTTTGCGGCGTCACCAGGGCGATCATGTTGCCACCGCGCCCGCCGCCGGAGAGTTTGGCCCCTGCCGCGCCTGCACCCAACGCCGCCGCGATCAGCGTTTCCAGTTCGGGCGAAGAAACGTCGATCCGGCGCAGCAGGGCTTGATTTTCAAGCATCAACGGGCCCAGTGCGGCCACATCACCTTTTTCGATGGCCTGCCGCGCACGATCGACTGCGCATCCTATCGCATCGAAAAGCGCATTATAATGCGCCGGATCGCACTGCCAAGCCGCACGCACGTCGGCAACGGAGGCTTTGGTCAGGCCGGGCCGGCCGGTGTCGGCGATGGCAATCCAGAACGACGTGTGGACGCCAAAGGTTTCGATGGGACAATTCCTTTTGAAATAGACCGGCCGCTCATAGGCGATGACTGTGTTATCGATGCCGCTGGGCGTGCCGTGAAAGAGCGTTTCCGTTCGGTAGGCCAGCGCGGAAACCTGCGCCGCGTCGAGCGGCCGGCCGAGGCGCGCGCTGAGGGCGCGGATCAGGGCCACTGCCACTGCCGCGCCACTGCCCAGCCCGCTGGCGACGGGAATGGTCGAGATGATGGTCAGGTTTAGATCGAGTTTGCGCTCGTCGAGACCGAGGTGGGCCAGCGTATTGCGCACCGTGAGCGCCAGCGGCTCGTCGGACGGGGCCTCGTCCAGGCGGACGGTTCGCTCGATGTCGCGCGCGTCGATGGCGATCCCCGCGCCAAGCGGGGCCGGTTCAACGATCACGGTGGCGCGCACGTCGGTCACGGGCACGGCGATCGCCGGTTGGCCATAGACGACGGCGTGTTCGCCGAACAAAATGACTTTTGCGGGGGCATGAGCCTGGGTCACGACGACATCCTTAACGTATTTGTTCAGCCATGCGCAGCAAGCGTCGGTTGAGTGAGGCCGCAAGGCACGTATCGCGACCAGCGCAGGTTGAGCAGTTGCCCTTTGCAAACAAAAAATGCCGGATGTGTAAAGCACTCGCGGCATTTTACTACCGAACCAGCGCGCGATCAAATCTCAGGCTTTGAGCAGGACGGGTTGGATCTCTTGCGCCCAGGCCTTGATCGCCGCCCAGTCGCGGAAATCGCCTTCTTCCATCTTGGCCATGTTCATCATCAGTCTGAACAACAAGGACAGCTTTTTAGAATCCATTTTGCCGGCGAAAACACCTTCGGCAGCCGGCTTGACAATCGCCTTGAGCGCGTCGAGGTAGGTTTCGGCCTGCTTGCGCTCCGCCTCGTCCGTCGCTGTAGGCGCCAGACAGGCGGCAAAGTAGGCCAGGGGCACCTTGCTCAAATCTTCTTTATGTTTCTCGACAAACCTTTTGGCTTCTGGCAGGCACTGCCCCATGCGTATCGCCGTGCCGACGATCACCGCATCGTAGCCGCTCAGAGAGGTCACCGCTTTGACCGGCTTGACATCGACCTCTGCGCCGCTTTCGCAGAGCACATCGCCCACCGCCTGGGCGATTTCACCGGTCGAACCGCATTTGCTGGCATAGGCCACCAAGACTTTTTTCGTCACGTTCTCTTCCTTTCCGCAACTGGATTGAGCCATGTCGGCCGGCGGCGACCACACGGACAGCGCCGCGCCGCCACCACAGAGAGCAATCATACCACCAAGTGACCCGCCTGACAAGATCAAGAACTGCCGCCGATTCATTTTTTTCATACTGCCCCCAAGCGTCTCGCTCCCACGCAGAGCGTGGGAGCGAGAAAATGACGAACGTTACTCCAGGTTGGCCTTGACCTCAATGGTCTCAGTTTCCTCATCCTCACCGGCGTCGATAGCCTGTAGCTCGCGGTAGGTCAGCGTCCACACCGTCGAGTGGTACACGGTGGCAAAGGTCGAGAAGGCCAGGTTAGGCAGGCCAATGACCACGATCATTACCGCCACAAAGATGAGCACTCCGGCAATGATCGCCGGAATTGGCGAAGCGAGCAGCGCAACGATCCCGCCCAGGGCCAGCGAGGGCAGCCCGGCGATGAGAAAAGCCAAAAACACCAACGGCAAGTTGACGACAAACAAGGCAATGTTCCAGGCGATGCCCAGCCCGACCATCAACAGCGCTTGCAGCGCGGTCGGCCACAGGTTGCGGCGGATCAGCGCCACGGCTTCCTTGATCGACTCCCAGGCGCCCCGTTTTTGCAATACACAGACGCGGAAGGCGATCTCGATGAGCACCGAAATGATCACCCGCAGGATGGTGCCGATCAGGATCAGTGGCAGCAAGACAATGATGAACAGGAAAAAGGCGGCAATGCCCAAGATGACAGCCGCGGCGATCGCACCACCGCCGCCCGACTTGACCGTCACGATGACCAGAACGGTGATCACGATGGCCAAAGCCATTCCAACCAGCACCCCCAGCAAGGCGATCAAGATCGACGGCACGCTCAAGATAAGTTTGGTCAGGAACAATCCCACGGACGATCGAGACCAGCCCAGGCGCAGCCCGTCCATAAAGCCGACCTTTGTTTCCGTCTCTTCGTAGCGATCGACCATTTCGATCAACGAAGTGCGGGTGACATAGCGCAAGATCAGTCTGACGATGTTCAACAAGACGGCCAGGACGACGATCACGGCAACCACGATAGCAACGGTGACGACGATCGGCATCACTTTTTCCCAGAAGGCATCCCAATTCTGGATCGATGTCCCGGGCCAGTTCTCGCCGTCAGTACCACCGCTGGAATCTTGACCACCGCTACTGCCGCTCGGCGAGCCGGAGCTGCCCGGCGAACCTCTGAAGCCGCCTACAGCGCCGCCCACCAGCACCAAAACCAGGCCGATCAACCACAGGGCGCGATACTTCCAGACGATATCCCACGCACGCTTGAGAATCTTGAAATGATCCATTTTGAACTCCTTTAAATTTTTACTTGGTCAGGCTCTTGTGGACAGAGCGCCACAACAGCCCAACCCAACCTGCATACGGAATAAATAAAAGAAACAAGACGATATACAGCAAAACTTGTACGGTCAGACTCAACAGATCGAGCCCGGAAGAAATCAGCATATCACTCCACGAGATTTGAGCATTCAGCCATTCGACCCAGGTGGGCGCCAATGAGGCGGCGATCTCGATACCACCCCAACTCAGCGCCGAAACGGCCAGAATCAGCAAAGCGGTGACTGCTTCTAGTGCGAGCAGCGCGCCGCCCAGGCTGACCGGGATCGCATACCAGACCCAGGTGCGGCTTGGCAGCGGTGACCGCTTGCGCCGCGATACCTTGAGCATCACCTGTGCGCGAAACGTCTCTACCGGTGTCGACGCTTCGGGCAAGGTGTATGCTTCCATCAGACTCGATAACTGTGTCATGCGTTCCAGTTCGGCGCGACAGGTTGCGCATTCATCGAGATGTGTTTCAACCTGTCGGCGACGGTGGGCATTCAGTTCGTTGTCATAGTATTCGGCGAGCAAGTGGTTTACGTGTTGTGCCATCAAGCCTCCTGTTAAATCAAATCTCTCAGGTCTTCTTGCAGCCGCCGACGCGCATCGTTGATCCGTGATTTGACCGTGCCCAGCGGGACGTTGAGTGCATCGGCGATCTCGTGGTACGAAAAGCCTTCGTACTCTCGAAGCACCAGCGCGGCCCGGGTGTGTGTGGGCAGTCGCATCAACGCGGCGCGGACGGCCGCGGCCCGTTCCTGCTGCACCGTGGCCCGCTCTGGTCCCTGACCGGGATCGGCCAGTGCCAGATCGTCGATGTCTGCGGTCGGTTTTTGCTTGCGCAGCGTATCGACGGTGAGATTGGCAGCGATGCGACACAGCCATCCGCGAAAACTGCCGTCAGGCCGGTATGTGCCCAGTTTTTCCCAGATGCGGATGAACGTCAGTTGAGCCACGTCTTCGGCCGTCGCCGGGTCGCCGCAGATGCGATAGGCAACACTGATGGCGATTTGCTGGTAGCGCATAACGAGTCGGCCAAAAGCGGCGTTGTCGCCCCTTAGTGCCTGTGCGACTAGTTCATTATCTGTATCCGTCCATCCTGCATTCACGCTGTTTCTCGCCCTCTCTTGACCATGATACGAGGCCTGGGGTGGTTTGGTTCGGAAACTGCACAAAAAAAGGCAACCCAATGGGTTGCCTCGATGTCGTCGCTGTTGCTAGAACAAATACATCAGAACAAGCACCATAATTCCATACAAGAGCAGCGCACCGATAAAAGGCGGATCACCCAGCACGATCTCTTCCGGCGAGCCACCCATCTTGCGCACATGAACCAGGTATTGATAACGAAACATCGCATAGAGCACAAAGGGAATGGTCAGCATCATCACCGGCTGCCCGTCGATGCGCGGCAAGTTTTCCGCAGAAAAGGTATACAGCGAATAGCACATCAGTGCTGCCGAAAAGACCACGACCGTCATCTGGTCGATCAGTTCCAGGCTGTAGTGTTGCAAGCTGGCGCGGTGGTTGCCGGCGTCTTCTTCCAGCGTAAAGAGTTCGTGGCGGCGCTTGCCGAACCCCAAAAAGAGAGCCAGCAGGGTCATACTGACGTACAGCCAGGGTGAAAAACGTTCCACATCAATCACCACTACGCCGGCTGCCACGCGCAGCACAAACCCGGTGGCAATGGTCATCACGTCGATGATCACAAACTGTTTAAGGTAAAATGTGTACAGGATCATCAGTCCCAAGTAAACGGCCACAATGCCCCCCAGCGTCAGATCGACCACAAAGGTCAGAGGAATGATGATCAGCGGAATGATGATCGCGGCAACAATGGCAATGCCTGGCCTGAGCTGTCCAGAAGGCAGCGGGCGCTTGCGCTTGATGGGGTGCTGGCGGTCCTTTTCAATATCAGCCAGGTCATTGATAAGGTAGATGGTGCTTGAGATGAGACAGAAGGCGACAAAGGTGGCTATGGTACGCAACAAAGCATTAGGCGCAAAGAGTTTTCGATCAAAGACAATTGCCGCAAAGATAAACACATTTTTGACCCATTCTTTGGGTCGCATTGTTTTAAAGAGCGCTTTGGCTGTCGACACAGAAACCTCCCGGAATGCAGGCTGAAAACCCGATTATATCTGACAAGATGTCAATGGGCAAGTTGGCGCAAGATTATTTTTGACGTCGCGCCGCAATTGTGCTACACTTGAAGCTGTTGGACACAATTTAACAGATCGACTCGCGGATGCGCTTTTCAAAGCAGAGAACAGCGCAAGGCATTTTCGACAAGGAGGGAGAAACAATGCCAGATGTAAAAAAGGTCGTCGAGTTTTTAGCCAAAGTACCACTGTTTCAGGATCTTAACGAACGGCAGCTTGAGCGCCTTGCCGGGCGGCTTGTCAGGCGAGCATATACTGCCGGCCAGGACATGGTCACCCAGGGCAAGGGTGGAGCGGGGTTGTTCATCATCACGTCGGGCGCTGCCGAGGCCATTCGCGTGCGTTCGGATGGCAGCAAGGCCGTGGTCAATACCTTTGGTCCAACCGATTTTTTCGGTGAAATGGCCTTGCTAGATGAAGAGCCGCGCACTGCGTCTGTCGTTGCCACTGAGGATACCGAATGTCTGGTGCTCTCACAGTGGGAATTGATGGGCGAGATGCGCCAGGATGCCGATGTCGCGGTTGGTATTCTGCAGGAAGTGGTTCGGAGATTCCGCCGTGCGCTGAACGTGATGTAAATTCTTTCCGGGCACGCTGGTTATCGACACGCCCAGATTGCTTTTCTCGCATTCGGTCGTTTTATGCTCGATCGAGCACCCGCCTCTTGAGTCTTTTCATCAGACCCATCCGCTGCGTATGCGTGTCTTGTCAATGCCCATGCGGCCTGTGCGCAGATGTTAAACTGACTCGGCGCAAATTGGACCACGCTGAAACCTAACCGGCCCTATGCTGCGTATATGCATCGGGAAAAGGACTGTGGAGGAATAAACGATGATCAAAACACTCGACCTGATCGGTATGCCGATCATTACCATGAACCTGGGCGAGAACATTGGCAAGGTCAAGGATGTTCTGATTGATCCGACCAAGTTGGAGCTTGCCGCGTTGGTGCTGCCATCCAAGGCATTCAGCAAAGATACGATGGTGGTGCCGTGCACGGTGATTCACGTCTTTGGCCGCGACGTGATTCTGGTCAAAAGCAACGAGGCGATGGTGCGCGACAATACGCTGCACGGCGTTGCCAGTTTGCTTTCGACCAGCAAGCTCAAGGGGCGGCCCATCGCCACCGAGAAAGGGGTCAAGGTGGGCATCCTGAACGATATCATCATCGACGGGGTCGGGCAGATCGTGGGTTACGATCTCGCGCGGGTCTTTGTCAAAGGACCAGTGGCTCAATCCAAGCGCGTGCCGACACGCATTACCCGTTCGATCGGGCCGGATATGATCATCGTCGATTCACAGCAGATCGACTCAGTCTAACCCACATTAGAGAAAATAAGCGGAGCCTTGCCAGAATGTCCTGGCAAGGCTCCGTTTTTGTTTCAGACGAGTGCGAACTAGGTGTGCGGCCGCCGGGGTGACGTTGCCGACCGCGCCGGTTTGCCGGTGGAAAGCAGCCCCGAAAGGCGCGTCAGCATATCCGGATCGACGACGGTCTCGCCGCAGACGTCGCAGATCAGCGCGGTGGTGTTTGGAACTACCAGGAGATCGCCCTGGAATGTGCTGGCAAAAGTCATTTTACGATGTTTTAGCTTGCCCAGATGGCAATTAGGGCACATAGCCTGTATCATATCTTCTGTTGACATATTGACGTCTCCTCTGGATCTCCGTCTGACCTGATAATTCTATGCTTGACAAAGATCTTGCGCTTGCGTGACAATTTTGATGCCTGCGCTGGCCCCGATACGCGTCGCACCGGCGGCGATCATCGCCAGCGCGTCTTCATAGCTGCGAATGCCGCCCGCTGCCTTTATGCCCATCTCCGGTCCGACGGTGTGTCGCATCAAGGCGACGTCTTGAGCCGTCGCGCCGCCGGTGCTAAAACCGGTCGACGTCTTGACGAAATCCGCGCCTGCTGCCTGCGACAGAACACAGGCGGCGACTTTTTCCTCGTCGGTCAGCAGCGCCGTTTCAATGATCACCTTGAGGTGAGCGTTTTTGCTATGACACGCCTCGGCGACGGCCAGCACATCCTGGTACGCGCGCCAGCGATCGCCGTCTTTGAGTGCGCCGATGTTGATCACCATATCGATCTCGGATGCGCCGGCGTCGATAGCCCGTTCGGCTTCATACGCCTTAACTTGGGCGAGCGTGGCTCCTAGTGGGAAACCGACCACCGTGCATATGACCACATCTGGCGCGCGCTTGAGCAGATCGGCGCAAAAAGCCACGTGGCACGGGTTGACGCACACCGAGGCGAACGAGTACTCGGCAGCTTGCTGGCAAAGGGCAGTCACTTGGACGCGGGTGGCGTCGGCTTTGAGCAAAGTGTGATCGATCATCCGCGCCAGATCATGCGCGCTGATTTTGACGCTGGAACCTGGAACAATAACCGCTCTGGCTAGCACGCTGATTTTTTCTCGGACAAGCGTTTCGATCTCACCTTGTGTATAGCTCATTGCTCAGTTGAACCCCCAGTGAGGAATGCTTCCCCACAGATTCGGCGGCCAGTAACAAAACCACGCCTTGCCAATGATCCGATCAAGTGTGAGTGGCCCCCAGTTGTGCGAATCCATCGAAGCAGATCGATTATCGCCAAGCACAAAGACCTGATTTTCGTCCAATTGCCAGGGGCCGCCGTTATATGGCGTCGGATTTGCATACGGCTCGTCGAGTGGCTGCCCGTCGATCAGCACCTGGCCGCCGCGCACAACCACCATTTCGCCGGGCAGGCCGATCACCCGTTTGATCAGGTCTCGTTCCTGCGAGATGGGAGAGCGAAAAACGATCACTTGGCCGCGTTGTGGCTTTTGAAACCAATAGCTGAACCGTGCGACCAGCAGGTACTGCCCATGATGCAGATTGGGTTCCATGCTCGAACCGTCGATCCAGAAATTGCGGAGCAAAACCCGAATGCTGATAAAGATGACAATCGCCAGTCCGAGCGTTTCGATAAGATCTTTAACGATACGTCCAGCGCTGGCGTCGCCCGGTTCTGAGTTGGATGGGATGTCCGGCAGATCTTGGATGCTCACGGCGTCTCCCGCTATTTTGATTATAACGGATATTCGGCCTGAAAGCAACTTGTCATGGGTAAATTTTGCGCAAATTTCGCACCGATCTGAAAAGCACGAGACGGTGCGTCGATCTTGCATCGAGCACCGTCTCGAACCCGGCATAGCGCTGTCCGGCCCGCTAAACGTCGATGCCCAGCACCTTTCCAGCACGCTCGATGATGTAATCGGGGTCAAAGGGTTTGGTCACATATTCGTCGGCGCCGGCCTCGTCGCCCCGCAGTCGATCGATCTCTTGTCCTTTGGCGGTGAGCATAATCACCCAAATCCCCGCAAACTCGGGGGTTTGTTTGATCTTTTGGCAGACCTCATAGCCGCTCATCTTGGGCATCATCACGTCCAGAATCACTAACTGGGGTCGTTCTTTCTGGATCACCGTCCAGCCTTCGAAGCCGTTGCCGGCAGTGAGCAGTTCTACGTCATGATCCTGGAAATCTTCGAGTGTTTCTTCAAGCAAGGTGCGAATCAGAGGTTCGTCGTCGACGATCAAGATTTTTTTCATTCGTTTTACTCCGGGCTTGTAAGTTTTTTGATTTGCGGCAGGGCTTTTTCGGCAGCCTGGCGCCCCCGTTCGATCAGGCGTTCGGCGTGCTCAAAGGCGGTATCGGCAAAATCGGCGATCTGTGGGGCGATCAGCAGATCGATCACTTGAACGTGATCGAGCGAGCGAGCGTGGGCAACGATATCGCACACGCTGAACCAACTGCTGACCAGGTCTTGTTTCTGGTCTTGCAGGGTCTTTTGCTGGCGCATACTGGACGTGGGAATGACGCTGCTGGCGATGACAATATCAGTATCCTGGGTAGCTGCCGCGTCGGCGGGGAGCGGGTTGGTCAGAATGGCGTCGACCAGCAGTCGGTCCTGGAGTTCAACCGGCGTAACCAAGCCGGGTATTGCCACACAGGCAGACAAGACGTTGAACAGGTTGCCGCGATCGATCCAGATCGTGTCGCCTGTGACCAGATCGCTGACCACCAACTGGCATGGCGTTTTGAGATCGGCAAAGGTTCGGACGCCGATTGTCTCGCGGATCAGTCTGCGCACAGACTGGGCGTCGAACAGCCCTGATCGCGCGGCGGGACGCAGGCCCAGCCAGCCGCCAAAAGGCTGGAGTCTGGCCATTTTGTTCACTGCCAGGTCAATCATCTGCTCAATCGACCATCCTGCGGCATATAGAGCACCCCAGTACGCGCCGTAGCCGCATCCGGCAATCACATCAAATTCGATGCCTGCGCCGTCCAGCACCTGGAGCACGCCGAGGTGAGCTATCGTCCGCGCAACGCCGCTGGAAAGCACCAACCCGGTAACCTGGCCGGTCAGTTTGCGGGCCAGGCGCGACAGGTGCAAGTCGCCGCTGGCGGGCATATTCCAGTATCGGCGCGACGCAGCGCGCAGCCAGGGAGCGCCGTTGCCGGTCAGATCGATCACCACCTCGGCCAGGCCGATCACGCGCATCAATTGATCGGTCATCTGCGGGTAGGCGGCAATGACCACCCAGGCCCCGCGCCTGATTTGCTCGCTGATCGTGTCGGCGATGGTTTTGCTGCGCATCCCGCTGCCTTCGATGTAGGTCAAATTGGGCAGCGGTTCAGGTTGCTTGCCGATCAGATCGATGCAGGCGACAGGGCCGCTAACCTGCCTGGCCAGCCGCCAGGCCAGTTTTGCCCCCTCATCTCCAACAGCGACAACGGGGTTGTGCTGCATTTGGGTTTCGGCCATACTATGCGACGTTTTGTGCTGCCGGGCCAGTTCGCGGCGGATCGACAATCCTGCCGACGGGTACTGCGCGAGCAAGTAGTCCAGGTCGGCTTTGTCGAGCGTCCACACACGCGCCTCTTCGCTTACATACGCAGTATAAGGGCGTTGCTCGCCGATAACAATCGACATTTCGCCAAAAACGTCGCCCGACGTGATCTCGCGGACGACAAAGGGATCGCCGGCCTGATTGTGAACCGTCAGTTCGATCCTGCCGCTGTCAACCACGTACATCCGCGTGCTCCACTCGCCAGCGCGAAACAGGATCGCGCCTTCGGGATGATGCTCAAGCTTGAAGCGTTGCGAGAATTCTTCCAGAGCAGCTTCGGAAAAGAGGCGAAAGATGGGGATTTGCCACTGATCGTCCAGCGTTTGCCAGATTCCAGGCGGCAGGATACGCTTGCTGTGCCGGGCCATACGCACTCGGTAAATCCACTCGCCAAAATCGTCTTCCTGGACTTCGAGCCAGTTCTGGGCTACTAACTGGTTGAGTTGAAGCTCCAGTTCGGTCGGACTGCGGTCGAGCGCGCGCGCAAGTTCGGCCAGGGTGATCGGCTCGCGTCTGTTGAGCTCGAGCATCAACTCGCGCTGCTCTTCGGGCAGGTCCAGCAGTTGGGTCACCGAAAAGGCCTCGTTGTGCTGGCGCGGGCGAACCTGACCGCTTTTGAGCCAGCCAAACGCGCCATCTGCCCCATCGCTGGGATGCTGATTTACGTCTTCTGGGCGCATCGTCTACTCCACGGCCAATATTTTGTCACCCAAGGCCTTGATCTCTTTGCTGAAGCGGTGTTTGGGAGATTGCAGGTAAAAAATTCCGCTGCTGGCCAGGCGGACGATCTCGGTTGCCAAAGGCAGCAACGCGCCGATCTCGGTGTTGTAGGTTTGTTCCAACTGCGTGCGATAGGCTTTGAAATCGCCGTCCGGCAAAATTTTGTTGAGCACGAGAAACATCGTGGGGACGCCAAGCTTTCTGGCAACTTCGAGAGTGACGCTGGTGCCCTGCAAATCTTGCTGGTCGGGACGGAGAATGATGATCAAAATGTTCGAGATGGCGATCGAGAGCAGCGTTTCCTCGTTCAATCCGGGGTGCGTGTCGATGATCAAATAATCCAAAGACAGGCTGCGCACCAGCGCCTTGAACCCGTCTTTGAGCAGGCGCGCATCATAGCCTTCGTGCAAAATACGTGAAATTTCATTGATCTTGATACTGGAGGGCACCAGGAATATCTTGCCCTGTACCGCTTCCTGGGGAGTCACATCGTAAGCGGCCTCTTCGATGCGGCATTTGCCCCACAGGTAATCGTTCAAGGTGTAACCGGCCAGATCTTCGTTCAGCCCAAAGATAATGTGGATGCCCGGCGACTGGATGTCGGTGTCGATGATGGCAATGCGTTTCCCGGCCAGGGCCAGGACGGCGGACAGGTTGGCGGTGATGTTGGATTTGCCCGTGCCTCCCCGGAACGAGTGCAAAGAGATCAATTTAGCCATACTGTGCCTCCATACGAACGGTCGGGGGATGTCCTGACCCGGACAGAGTCGGAACCAAACAGGATTCTAGAGTTATCAGATATCAAACTCTTCGCGCATACGCTGCGCGTTTTCTTGCAGATAACGGAAATATTCGCTTTCGGTAATGTGGGCAACCTCTTTTTGCTTTTTGACCTCATCGATCTCGATGCGCAGGGCCTGGATTTGTTGTTTGAACCGCTGCTCGCGCTCTTGCACTTGCCTGGCATTGGCGATGGCAATACCGGCCTGCGAGGCCAGCGCATTGAGCAGTTTTTCGTCGCCGGCAGTAAACATTGCGTCTTGCTGCGTGCGAAAGAGCGTGATCACACCCTGCGTGATCTCTTGAGCTTTGAGCGGTGCCGCCAGCAGCGCGCTGAATGGGAACGATGCGGCCGCCTGTAATTCGTTCAGAATTTGCGGCCGCCCGCTCTGGAAAACCTGCTGGGCCGACTCGTGTCCGAGCAGCGCATCCCGGCGCGTCGGATCATCCAACCCCGTGCTGTCGCACGCAATCAGCGCATTGGTCAACTCGTCGGGCAAAAGCACCATCCCCCCATCGGCTTTGATGATGCGCACACTTTCGTCCAGCACGCGCCGCACCACCTCGTTCAGGTCAACCGAGGTGCCGATCGTTTCGTGGACGCGGTAGAGCAGGTTGACCTCGCGGTAGCGATCCAGCGTTTCCTGGGCGAGCGACTTGAGCATCGCTTCTTTTTGTAGCACAAGGGAGAGAACGTGGTGCAGAGCAACGCGCAAATTGGGCCGATCCGGGGCCATATACAATGCGCCGAGCACGTTGCCGTCGTCATCGATCAATGGCAGGATCGCTGTTTTCTCGTCGATCAGCATTTGCCCGGATTGGCAGACCTGCTCAATCGGCGCATCTTGCGGGGCCGCTGGGTATGCGGCGATCCAGCGACCGGAAGCTTCGGCAACGCCCAAGATGACCGGCATGTCACTCAAGGTGCTCCAGTCCTGGAGTAGCGTTTGGATCTGTCGCCTGTCCAGCAATCGTCCGAGCGGCGGCTTGTTCAATGCCCGTCTCCATCAAATGGATTGCATAGTCTGGGGATTATCATTGTTTACCATTGTAGCACAGCTTGCCCTGAAGGACAAGGGCAGATTCTCAGCTCGCTGTGAGTGAAAAAAAGCCCTTGGCAACAGATTGTCCAAGGGCTTGATGATTAGCTCTGTATCAGGCTAAAACGGGCGCGGCGCGACGCCGCCCAGGTAGCCAAAACGCTGCACAAATGCTTGAGGCGAGAGGCTGGTCTCGCTTGCAATGCTGAAAAGCAGTTTTTCATCCTTGAAATCAGCTTCGGTCAGGCGGATCATAAACTTGCGCGCTGACCTGTAGGTGAACGAGCTGATGTTGACCATCCTCACCTCGGTGCGCCCGGTGGCCGGGTCCATCAAATTATCGTAAGGGATGGACTTGGACTGGTTCTGCTGGATGGTGATCATGGCATTGGTGCCGCCTTCGCGCAAAAAGGTGACCGCCGCCTCGCCGAGGCTGCGCGTGTAATCGATGTCGTATGCGCACGGGTCGGCGCAGCGAAGTTCATAGCCCAGTTCTTTGTCGACGATGGTCATCTTGACACCCAGACTGTCAAGCACTTTACGCACTTCTTGCTTGACGATTGCCGCCGAGTTGACTTCGGCCAGGCGCGGGTGGCCGTGCTCGTCGCGCTCGATGGTTTCGATAAACTCAAAATCACCGGGATCGATGATCTCCATCATCCCCTCGGCGACCACCGCCACGCCGTAGGGCAAGCCCATCGCCAGCCGCTTGATGATCGAGCCGGCAACAATGTCAGCGAGTTCCTGCATACGGATCGGCTTGTGGGGAAACTCTTCGGGAATGATGGTCAGCGTCGTGCCGGCGCTCTTGCCGACGCCCAAAGCCAGGTGGCCGGCCTTGCGGCCCATAGCAACAATGATGTACCAGCGTTGCGTGGTCAGCGCGTCTTCCATGATGTTTTGTACAATCTTCGTGCCCACTTCACGGGCCGTCTCAAAGCCAAAGGTAGGGATGCCCTCCGGCAGCGGCAGGTCATTGTCGATGGTTTTGGGCACGTGCACCGAGCGGATGTCCAGTCCCATCTTGTCCTGGGCATAGCGGGCCACCGAGTAGGCCGAAAAGGCCGTGTCGTCGCCGCCGATGCTGACCAGGTGCGAGATGCCGAATTCGTTCAGGGTTTCCACGCACTTGCGCAAGGTTTCCTCTTTGCGGGTCGGGTTGACGCGCGACGTTTTGAGGATGCTGCCCCCCTTGAGGTGAATGCGGCTCACGTCGCGGATGCCCAGGGGGATGATGTTACCCTCACCTTCGCCGGATGCCAAATACTTGAACCCTTCCATGATCCCGTAAACCTGGAACCCGTTGTTGATCGCCTCAATGGTGACGGCGTGAATGACGCTGTTCAGTCCGGGCGCGGGGCCTCCGCCAACCAGGACACCGATGGTTTTGTTTGCATGTGGTGCTGGCATAAAAACTCCTCCTTTTGTACAAACTGGCTTAGAGCATATGACTTATATCCCGGCGTCGCTGGCGAGATCGCTTTTGATACATTCTGACTGGGCGTTTATATCACAAGCGGGGGGTTCTGTCAAGCCTGGGCCAGCAAGCGCGAATCCGCTGTGCGGCGAGGAAGAAAGAATTGTGCCGACGGTTCTCTGCTAACTTTTACCCACATGTTTGTGGTATATGGCCTGATTGAAAGAAGCATGGTAAACTGGTTGTCCCAACCAACAATCCACCTTTC
>JAFGEY010000181.1 GCA_016931365.1 Anaerolineae bacterium | reverse complement strand
TGTTGGTTTGAGTTGTTTGTGCGTTTTTGTGACAACAACTCTACCTCAAAAGCCCTACCTACCCCCATTTTTTGGCGAAGGTATTGTATATACTATACCCTCCTCAAAATGCGTCCGATTTTTTGACATCGCCGTACAAATCTCGCTAATAATCCCGGTCGGCCCAATGAGACAGTCCGTCCAGGTCGAATTTCACCATCGCAATGTAGGGGAGTTCGCCTGATTTGAACATCGCGTGCCTCCTACCAAAACACCGGCTGCTTCAACCCAATATCCTGGCTGTACTTGAACAGCGCCAGGAGCACCCAGGCCAGCGCGCGCTCCGCCAACTCGATCTCCTCACGACCCGGCACGATGGGCATCCGGTTGCCCGTCAGCACGGCGGGATGGATATGCACCGAGACGCCGAAGGAGTTGCTGTGATATTCTTCGTGCCAGATCATGGCGGCGGCGACCCGGAACGACCACGACGATTGCCAGCCGTGATAGCGCAAGAACAGGTCGATGACGACCTGCATCCGGTGCTGCACCAGCGAAGTCGTGAGGCGCAAACTGCTCCCCCCGCGCGCCAGTGCCTTCGAGATTGCGGCGCGGAGCATGGGGTGCATCTCAAGATATTTTCGCAGCAGGTACAGCGAGGCGTAGGGATGGCAGGCGATCTCAAACGCGGGCGCTTCGGGGTCGTTGGACGCGAGGTAGATCACCTTCATGATCTCGAAGAACGCAGGGTCAGCGTCGGGCGCTTCGGGACCATGTTCCAGGACGTGATGCCAGTATGCCTGAAGGATCAACCGATCCTCCGCCGGTGTGCGGCGTTTGATCTGTTCAGGGAGCGATTCGCGCCGTGCGAGCGCCTTACTCTCCGTTTTCTTTGATCTGGTTTTCGGCGCGGTAGGCGCGAATTGTTTGGTCTGCGCGGGGTCGAGGATTGGCTCCCAATATTCCGCATCCAATGTCTCCGACCAGTCCGGCGCGTTGAGAAAATCGGACGCGAGGCAGCACAACGGGTCAAACGGCAGCCTGCCGCGATTCTCGCCGGCGACGATGGCGGCTGCGCGTTCCCAGACCGCGAGCGTGTCGCCGAAGACCTGGCCTTTGGCGACGTTGAACAGCACCCGCACGGTGCGCGAGACCGACTTGCCCGCCTCCGATTTGAAGAACATCACCCGGTTGCGCAGGCTCCCGACGATGCGTTTGAGCAGCGTGATATCGGCTTCCTGCTCGATCTCGATGATGATCCGCCCGCCGTCGGGCAGGGTAATGAGCGCGTCGGGCCGGATGACTTTTTCGTCGCCTTGAGGTGAGGTGTAGTTTAGATTTTCCTCGGCCTGCACCTCCAGCCCTTCCGACTGCGCCGCGAGGTAAATATCCAGGATGGTGCGGGCATGTCCAAGTGTGACGGCGTCGCTCAAGTTGCATGGCCGGGTTTGGCGGTAGCCGTTGCGCCGCAGCAGCGCCGCGCCCGACTCGCCCAGCTTGAATAGCGCCGGTGGACGGCCACGCGCGCCGGGCTTGGGCACATCGAAGGACACGGCGGCGATGATATTATCCCGTGCGAGCGTGCGGTAGTGTTCCAACACCGTGCCGAACTGTCGCCCGGATAGGTCGGTCGCGGCGAGGATTTGCTTCTGGTCGGCGACGCCGGTCGGTGCGAACACCTCCAGTATCTTGAGCCACCGCCGGTCAGGAACGGCCCCGTCGAGGGCTTCTTGAAGCGTTTTTGTATTGAGTGATTTTTTCTGTGTATTGCTCATCAATTTCTCCTGTAGTTGTGATTAAATTTCTCGGTCGTTCAGCGCTTCTTGCTGCGCAACCACGAGGCGGTTGAGCGCTTTGACCTCCCGTTCAAGGCGGTCGAGTTCGTCCCAGGCCCGCTCCAGATCTGCTTGTAGCTCACGTTCGTGCTCGGTGAGTTTGGTCGCTTCGCTGCGCCAGTGATCGCGTTCCTGCGTGAGGCGCTCAACTTGCGCGTGGAGCGGGTCGGCCTTATACGTCTTCACGAGGCTCTCGAAGTATTCGCTGCGGGCGGTCATGCGGAGCGCTTCGCCGTCGCTTTTGGCAGCGGCCTGCTCACACGCCGAGATGTGCGCGATGAGCAGCCGGGCGGCTTCGGCGATCCAGGCTTCAGGCGTGGGTGCGCGCAGCGCCGAAAGCTTGGCGCGGATGCCGGTCTCCTGTCCGTGCTCGAAGGCGAAGCGCAAGGCGCGCACGATATCCCATTGCGCGTTTATGAGGTCGTCGTCGGTGTATCCGAAAAGTGGCATGTGTTCTCTCCTGCTGCCTGTTAAAAGTTGTCTCCGAAGGTGTAGTGGGAGATGCCGGCCAATTTCTCGCGCAGCGCATCCTCGGTGAAGTCATGTTTAGACGCCAAGTCAGCGAGAGTTTCCTGCGCCAGGCTGAGCGCTTGCGCCGGCGGCTTATCAACCCCGCTGCGGACCTGGGTCACGAACAGGCCAATCATCTCGTCTTTCGACCACTTGGGGCGGCGCAGCTCATCGACGTTAGTCACCCAGCGATACTGGTACTCGACCATCCAGCCGAGCAGCCAATCCAGCCCGTGATCGTAGTCGCGCATGACGGCGGTGATGTCGTCCAGCGCTTTGGGCGACGCGACGCCGAAGGCGCGGAGCAAACCACGTCGGTGCTCGGTTTCAGGGTCGGGGGTGTGCTTTTCCGGCACATCAGCCCGTGCTTTTGCGGCACTTTCAGCCGCCGGGCTGTGCTGCTGCGGCACACTTTCGGAGTCTGGAGAGTGATGTTGTTGCATTGCATTCAAGATGAGACGAATCGCATCAACAACATCAACAGAGACTCCCAGATGGTGTGCCGCAGCAGCACTGGGATCGGCCTCAGCTGTGCTTTTCCGGCACGGTTCCTGTGCTTTAAAAGCACTTTTGGGATGATACTCTCCGCCGTAGAGTTGGTAAGCACGTCGCCCATACGGGTCTGGTTCGCGCACCGCGAGGATCAACCCGCCCCGGTGTAGGCAGTCGATCGCTTCGGCGATACGCTGGCGATTGGGTTTGAGCGCTTTTTCGGCGTCGGAGAGTGAGATGGTGCGTGTCCAGCCGTCCGCATTTTCAATCTGACCTTGCAGCCAGCCGAAAACATTGGCGGCGGTCCGGCTTCCGGCACCATCGAGATGAGATATCTTTTCGTAGACTTCGCGCTGGAGATCGGCGCGGATGGCGAAGTAGCCGATGTTGGGGATCGCGGTATGCTGCTCCGGCACATCCCTCTGTGCTTCTACCGTAGTCAGGCTTTCAGACAAGCGAAACTCCACCTGCTCGACTTTGAGCGCACTCTCGAGGAACCCGGCGACCTTCTCGGTGCCGTATACCTCGATTTGCTCCAGGCAATCGGCGTCGGCCAGTATGACATGCAACACGTCGTCGCCGTTCTTGGCGAGCGTCGCATTCAGTAGGGCAGGATAGACCGCGACTCGACCGTCGCGGAGTTGGCTTAAAGCGGTCGCCCAATCACGTTCTAAAGACATTGCGCTCCGCGTCAGATACCTTTTGCGTTACGTCAAAAGGCGCGTCGTCATTCTTGAAAAGTGGCATAAACTCTCTCCAACTCACGTTTTCCTCCAAATGTGCCACAGGTTCGTCCAGGCAGATGAGGAATTTTCCACCGGGCTTGGTGGAAAAAATGAGCCAGGGGGTTGGCCCTGGCTGACAATTGACGCGATTACACCGGCTCGACCTCGTGGCGGTCATGCTTCCGGCGTTTGGTGTTTTTCTGCTCTTTCTGGTAACTTCGATGTGACGCCATCGCACGCCAGAAGGCGCTCCGGCAGGCCGCGCTGCAAAATCGACGAGTGCTGCGCTGCTTGTTCGTGAGTGTCGCGCCACACGCGACGCATCCCCATGTGTCGTCTGCGGCATCGGGCGAGCGGTGCTTGTTTCGATACCGGCGAGCTGCTATCCGACAGCCAGTGGAGCAGTATCGCCGGTTCGCTTTTGCACCGGGCATCGGGCGCTGGCAGACGACGCAGGTGCGAGTTATTGGTCGAAAGGGCCATGTTGATTACCTCCATGTGGGATTGGATTGGGGACCATTTGTATCGCCGGCGCAGCGCCACGTGTCCGCGCTTCCTGAACGTAAAGCTCATCTTCGAGGCGCTGCGTACCCTCACTCTCCCACGCTTGCCGGAAGCCATCCTGCCACGCCGCGAACGCCTGATCGTAGGACAGATCGACTTTTTCATCCTCGACTTGGTCGCGGAACATGTCGCGGGCAGCGGCTTCGCCGGCGGCTTTCGCGGCGATGGGCGCAGCGGCACCAGCCATTAGCGCGACGAGCACGGGCAGGAAGATCGGTACAGGCTGGCCGAGCAGCGAGCCGGTGAAGAACAGCACGTCCATCTCGCTTGCGCCAGGCACACTGAGCAGTGCAGTCTTTGCCGTGACCCAGACGTTTGCCACCAGCGCAACAAGGAAGAGAATGTTGTGCAGCGTGGGAATGATGCTGGGTTCGGGCTTTTCAGCCCAGGAGAGCGGTTGTTCGATGCCGAGGCGGACTTTGACGCCGCGCAGTAGATCAAGTAGGCTGGCGACATGGCGGGATTTGCCGAGGCTTTCGCGGCGAAGTTGCTCGGCTCTGAATCCGGTTAAAACGATTCCTAACTCGATCATGGCGACGGCGAAGATACCCTCAACGAACTGTGCGACGGCGGTATTGTCGGTGTTGGCAAGCGAAACAAAGAGGCTTGCGGTGCGCAGGCCGGAGATCACGACGCTGGCGATCACAAGAAACCAGATCGACCAGGGTCGGCCCCAAAAAGGGATTTTGTCACGTGAGCGCTCTTTGGCGCGGTCGCGGAAGTCGTCGCGATGGGGTGGGGGGTTGAGCAGGCGATACTCAGCTTCGAACTGTTTGAGTACCTGGTCGCGGATTTGGGCGCGTCGGCCTGTGGTCAGGCCTTTGGTTTTGGTTGGCATTTTGTAAACCTCATTTCACTAATTCGTGGTGTAAATTGACCGATTTTGTTAAGCTCTTGAGCAACTCAATTCATACGCGCTTCCTTTCCCAAATGCCCATCTTGCACATAAAAGGGCACATTAGTAGGATTGAGGTAATGTACGTCAAATGCGATACTGTGCGCTATGCGCACATTGTACGGAAAAAGTTCTTATCTGTCAACTTTTTTCACGTCTTTGGATGGGCGTAGACATGACGCATGATATCCTGTTAGCAAAAGAGCCGCTGCCGAATAAGTTCACATTGGCGATGGGACAGCGCATCCGGCAAGCCAGAGAGGAAAAAGGCTGGAGTCAAACCAGGTTAGCCGATGCAATTGAGCGACGCCGTGCTTCCATATCCGACATAGAGAACGGCAAGATGGTGCCTGATGCGGTGACATTAGCGTTGATGGCGGCTGTGTTTGAGAAGTCAATAGTTTATTTTTTCCCGGCACAATGGCGACAAGCTGCACCTGAAGAAGAGGCGTTGAGCGACGAAGAGCAAGAACTTCTCGCCCATTTTCGTCGCATTTGGAAAATTGAACATCGCAAAATGGCTATCAATCAAATCAAAGCGATCTCTGAATTCGAAGACCGTGAAGGAGAATGATGCTTCATGCGCCACTTTACTGAACTGGTTGCACTGCGTCCCGAAGTCACAGACCCGACAAGCACACTTCATGGTATTGTGTCGCTTTCTGATATCGCGAGTGATGATCCAAATGTCGTAGAAAGATCGCCGGAGGCTTTTCTTAGCCTGACGTACCCATCCGAAGCGCTGATGCGTCTCCTGGCGCGCCTCAATACCACGTTTAATGATGAGGGCGGCGACCGCAAAGGTTTGTTTGTGATCCGGGGCGGCTATGGTTCTGGAAAAAGCCACATCTTGGTCGCATTGTATCATCTGCTGCATCCCTCGAAGTTTGCCGAAGCGTGGTTGGTCAAGCATCAGGTTGATTTTTCACCGCCAACAGATGTGAATGTTGTGTTGCTGCCGATGATCAATCTGCGATTGCGAGATGGACGCGGCGCGCGTCATCTGTGGGAACCATTTTCGAGGCGTTGGGTTTCGAGGGGGTCAAAAATAGAATGTCTATTTCTAACTCATGTCTATTGAGATTTCCGATTAATTTATTTAATAGTTATATTATTCCTATAACACGGAATAAACTATCTGTTTAGTAAGATAGACGGGTACGAGATCGGTAAATTTATGACTAAACAGTGTGGGTGATCAAACGGAATCCGTTGTCGTAGTCACGATCGTCAGGGCTGATCTTGTCGCGGTAGGCGGTACGGGCGTAGCGGGCATCAAGGATGAATGAACCACCGCGAACTATACGGCTGCTAGCATCGCTGTGATCATTCCGTCCATAGTCGTCTCCATAAGGGTACTCTCGATACTCAGATAGTACCCACTCCCACACGTTGCCAGCCATATTCGCGCAACCGTAAGGACTGTCGCCTTGCGGCGAATACTTCCTGACCGATGTCGTGTGCCCGATGCCGTTTTCTTCTACATTGCACTTGTTTGCATCAAACTTATCACCCCACGGATATATCAATCCCTTCGTGCCACGCGCCGCTTTCTCCCATTCCGCTTCGGTGGGGAGGCACACTTCGTAACCAAGACGTTCGCCTAGCCATCGACAGTAAGCATATGCCTCGTACCAACTTACGCCAACAACCGAGTAATCGTCAATATGCCACTTCGAGCTATGCCAATATAGCGGCGTCTCGATCTTCTCTTTCTCACGCCACCGCCAACCAGCCTCGGTCCAGTAATCAGAATTAGCATAGCCATCGCTTTCTACAAACGGCTTGAACTGTGCGTAGGTGACTGGGTATTTGCTGATGCGGTAGGCTGGCAGGTCAACCGTGTTCTGTGGTAGCTCATTTTTGGGCCAATCCCACTCATATTCCTCTGTGAGTCGTGCAACATGCTCCTCTGTGCTGCCCATTAAAAATGGCCCGGCGGGTATCTCAATCCATATTGGCTCAAAAGGCAGCGACGTCGGTCGGGCTTGGGGCAACAATTTCAACGGCGCAGGCGTCACGAGTGCATCGACAGCAAACTCACGCACTACTACATCATTATCATGTTTTGCTAAATCACCCAATTTATCCTTAGCTTCCTGATCAGGCAACATCCGAATCAGTTCATATACCGGTGCGAGGCGAACATGCTTCACTGCCTCGCCAAATGCTTCGGCCAGAGCACGCGGCTCGACATAACGAGCTTCGCGCGTATCCTGCACCACCTTCACAATCACATCACCCACCCCGCGCGGCAGATCGTGGTACACATCGCAGGGGTGCGGCGGCACCTCGCCCCGGATGCGCAGGGCCATCAGCGCGAGGCCATTGGCCTTGAACGGTGGCTGCCCAGTCAACATGTAGTACAGGGTGAGGCCGAGTGAGTAAACATCGGTGCGGATGTCCACCTCCTCGGTGTGGAACTGCTCCGGCGCGGCGTACATTGCTGTGCCCAAGAAGCCGGAAGAATAGGAGGTTGCGTCCGACATCATCGCTACCCCGAAGTCGGCCAAGACGGCGTTGTCCTGGGCGTCGAACAGCACATTGCTGGGCTTCACGTCGCGGTGGATGATGTTTTTTTGATGTGCAGCTTCGAGCGCGTCGGCCATCTGCCAAAGCACGCGCTCCGCTGCATCGAGCGCCACTGGCCCTTGCGCCCGGACGCGCTGCTCCAGTGTGCCGTGCGGGTAGAAGGGCATCACCAAATACATCAAACCCTCCCACTCCCCGGAGTCGAGATGTCGGGCAATGTGCGGGTTGTCCAGTGCTTGCAGCACCGCGATCTCGCGTCGGAAGCGCTTGGCATCATATGTCCCGCTCTTGAACTGCCGCAGCACTTTGAGCGCTAGAGGTTCTTCGCGACGCCTCTCATGGTACACGCGGTAGACATCGGTAGTCAAGGTGGAAGCAAGCCGCTCTTCAAGGTAATATGCGCCGACCTTGTTCCCGACACGTTTGGCCGCTTCTTCCTCGCGCTGTTTCTTAATAACTACTGATGGCGTATCAATGGCCGTTATGAGCGCATCGATGCGCTCGTGCTTCTCGTATCCCAATTGCTCACGCGCCTTCTCCAGCAACAGCACGAGCGCTGGCTTGCCCGGTATGGCCTCGCCGTGGTTCAGCAGCGCGTTCACCATATTGATTACAAACGTATACGTTGGACCATGAAAGTCCAGAGTGCGCAAGACGGGCGACCTAAGCCCCAATGCCTGGGACAGCAACGCACGACGCGCAGATTCGTTGCCCGTCAGTGGATCAAGTAAATCAACCAGTTCTGTAATCTGTTCGGGTGATAAATCGACCATACAAGTCCTTCTCGTTTTGGTATTTGAGATTGTTCTACCCATATATTCAGTCTGAGTAGTTACTATAATTCTGTCTAATTGCATTATCTAGACTTGGTGGATACCTCTTGGCGGGGCTGGCATGTCAATACTCTGCCCTTCGCCATGTGTTGCAAGAGATTGCATAATGCTTTTTAAAACATTCGCTAACCAATCGAAAGCATCGTCTACAAAATTTTCACCTTCAATTCGAAGAGCCAATACGCCGATTTGTTTAAGGGTTTCTGCCGAGACGGATTCCCCGACCCCTAAGGCAATAATATTGAGATAGCCTGAATTTCGGAGATGATGAATGCGTTGCATCGCCTCGCCAACACTATCATTCGGCTCTTTTGTCAGTAAAACACAGACCAATGCTTTGCCAAAACCCTCGTTTATCCGTACCTTGATGTCTTCATACAAACCATCCATAGCTCCTTGCAACAGTAAATGACCAGAACAAGGGAGAGATAAAGATGATAATTGTCCAATTCGGATAGGTTCAGAGATTGGATTTACTTCACTATTTACGGAATTAATACTTATATAAGTATATACGTTTTTTACGGAAATATCGCGCAAATTACGAACGAGTTGTGTGATGCCTTGTGTCACAATAGTGCTTGCATCAATGGCTGTGCTGGAGCTATCGACCATAATATACAAAGGTAATTTATGTTCCGCTTTGTTGCCCGTCTGTGGGTTTTCGGTATAAGATGGGGACTGGCTTATTGGACGCCGTGCGAGTGTGAGCACATAAGCAAAATTGTCATGTGGAATCTTTGTTCCCTCAATTTGACAATGCCAATTCCCCGTTATTGGTCTTGCGATTTCAAAGATAAGCGGCGCCGTTGTGCTTTTTTGATCGCGCACGACTTGCCCAGTTGGGCCGCGAACAATCATCCGTAATTCGCCCTTATCAGTCCAATGCAGGACGTATAGCATATCATCATTGTGTGTGTTCTGATAAAGATAATCTGTAGAACGCTTGCCCCGGTCAACCGATGCGATGATTTCTTTGCCAGCTGTAAATTGTTGTGACTTAGCGATATTGGCTGCTGATGCTGCTGTTTGGGCAAGAATAGGACGAAAGACGAGATATTTCAGTAAATCACGCTCTTTTTTAGAGGTTTGCGCTTTGTTGTGAAAAGATGTGTAGATAACATGTCCTTGCCCATATGAAAACCCTGCAATAATCGGTTGATTATTACTATTCGCACGCAAAAAGACCCGAATATCCTGTCCGACATCTGTGATTTGCCACCAACCACCCATATCAAATTCAATATCAATATCTGTCCCAATGATTTCACTCAAGCCTTCATCAACAACATTGCACGAAACCTTACCAACGCTACCGTTTTGATCAAATGAGATGCGATTTGGGAAAGCTGCTTGAATAGCGCCTCCCGCATAGTCTGAGGCATAAAGTGACCCTCCATTATGCACAAATTGAGTAATGTTCTTTGCAACTTGGGAGTTGGGGCTACTTGCCTCGCCACTGCAATTGAGAAAGAGTACTTCGCAACCCGTCAAACTTTGGATATTGCTCATAGTATACCAGTCAATCGTTTGATGCTCAAAGCCTTTTCCAAGCTGATTCAACACAGCCCCAATGTCATCAAAGTCGCTTGGACTTACAAGAAAGCGTTTTGCCATTTTATGGTCCTATGATTAGTTCAAAAAGCGTTCAACTAATTGTTTAACATCTTGTTTGAAAGTTTTTCAGCACGAACACGCTGTTTTTGACAGTCGATGGCTTATTCTCTCATACTACCGACAATTTTAAGATACAGTCGATGGGCTTGCAAACTTTCCGCTTAGCGTCTACGCACGCAAAGCACGGACGGCTCTCCAGGAATTTCTGGGGTGTTTGCTGCAACATGTGAAAATCGCCCCGGAAATTCCCAGAGAGCCAATCACCTTAAAAATGTCTTTGGGTTGCGTCTGGCAGAATCAATTAGGTTGTTGACCATCACAAAAAATGCATACTTTCAATTAACTAGAATGAAGGGATCTCAGGATTAGTGATGAAAGCTAAAAGACCAGCTATTGGAAAAATGAGAGGCCACCACTGATACACAAGTTTTAAGTATGGATACTGGTTAAAGAGGGCCTCCATCCGTTGTTTTTGCAGATTGTATTGTCGGGTTGCCACAGACTGTTGCTGTAGCATCATCTGCAGATATATCTGACCGGGCTTCATCTGCGTCGAGGCAATGACTAGGACAACCACGACCCCTATCACGGCTAGAGTTGCATAGAACAGCGGATCAAAATCATAGTTGAACAATTCAGTAAATCTTACCAAGGTGTAGAAGCTAAGTGGATAAGCGTAGAGAAATACCCCAAACATATCAACCGTAAACCGATTGGATCTGACCCAAAGGTCGGGGCGGCGCATATTTTCGAACATGAGCGCGAATGCCGTCCAGATCAACATGAAGGCCAGCACCAATACTGTTTCCAGGATCAGTAAATAACCGAATTGCGATTCCTGGTAATAGATGGCGAGCCATTTTGTAAAATAGGCAAGGCCGACGCAAGCGCTCCCGAATAAGGCGACTGGTAACAGAATACGCAGAAGGACATCTTTCGTCGATTTGTAGAGCTTAATGGTATCCCGCACTAGTTCCCAGGTGGTTTGCCCAAAAAAGAAGGGAACCATGAATGGCGCATCAACTAGCATTCGAAGAAGCGACGGTTGATTTTGATTGGGGAAACGACGTTTTTCTAGATAGATTTTGGCAACTACGATCAGTATGATGCTCACCAATGCTAGAAAGATCGATTGTTCGAGCTCAGACCCACTAGGCGTATTAATGCTGTCGAAGATTAAGCTGAGGACGATTTTCCCGATGATATAGACTGGCCAAAAGATGATGAGTAAACCTATGCCACCAAATGGCAAGTTATTTAAAAATGAGGCGCCGACAAAGAAGATCAACGGCATAATGGTCGCCAGGATGAGTAATCCAACTAGAATATCTGGACCAGTATCGGTTATCATTAAATAAGTTAAGGTGCTGGTCAGGCTGAAAAAGTATCCGTAAAACAGGAGGTAAAAACGGTTCAGATTCCAGATTAGCCAGACAAATGGTCCAGCTAACAATGCTAATAAACTGACATATACAACCACCGGTAGTATTGTTACACAGATTAAGATGACCGTGATCAGACTTCGAATGCCCATTAAAATAAAGCCCTGCATTGTTGATTGTGACTTGCTCTGATTAAAGGGTGGGAGAGTGGTTAGCCATTTCTGAACAGCCATATCCGAGATACCGCTAGTTATCTGTCTTAACCAGCTTGAAATCTGTTTCAGAAAGTTTCGTAGAGCCATTGTGAACCTCTTCTTGGAGAATGGTCAGCTTGTTGAAAATATATTATACTTAAAGTCGAGGTCATCTACTAATAAAACATGAAAGTGGATAGGCACATTTAGCGGTTGCGATCTCACCATTCTCTAAAATACCGCACTTCTGGTTGATGTATCCAGTAAGGTGTGTGACCGGGAGAAGAACGATGAAATTCTTTAGACGACAAAAAAACGACTCCTTAGGTTTCGATGAATTTGGAAATCCCGTTGGTAAAGCTTTTGATCTGGGTAGTTTTGACGATGATCGGTTGCAGGGTGAGCGTATTTTGCTTTTTATTGCCTACACCGGAACAGGTGAAAGCGTAGAACCGCAAGATGTGGTCAATTCGGTGGCCGAGCGAAATCTGCAAATGGATGTTGTGTTTCGAAAAAAGGGGTGGCCGTTCAAGGAAGCCGATCTGGCCGTTTATACCCAACTCTGGTATTTGAGCGACAGGCATTCTTATCTTAATCCGCAGCACGTAAATCTGATTCGTGAGTTTAACGAAGCTGGTAATGGGGTTTTGTTGTGGGCGGATAATGAACCGTATTACGCGGATGCAAATTTACTGGCGCGGGCCCTGGCGAACACCTCTTTTTCGGGTAACAAGATGGCTGACAAAATTCTGACGCCAGGACCGCGGCTTGCACCGGGTAAATTCATTGAACACCCCCTAACGAATGGGCTGAACAGTCTGTATGAAGGTATCACTATTTGCACGGTCGCGCCAGTCGAGCATGTCACGATTCTTGCCCAAAG
This sequence comes from Anaerolineae bacterium, assembly GCA_016931365.1. Next base: position 713 of record JAFGEY010000181.1, on the reverse strand, counting down.
TCATGATGGACAGAACTGTATGGCGTGTTATGAAAAAGACAAACAACGCGTCGTGTTTGATACAGGCTTTACAAAGATTGTCGATGGTCGGTTTAATCGCACAGCTGGCACGGGCCGATATTTCCGAAATATTGCTTTTTGGTTAGCCAACGCTACCCGCGACTCGACGTATCAGTTGCTGACTACTCCTGAAAAATTAGCTACCATTTCCCAAAACGAAACATCAACGGCATATGGCTATGAATTGAAGAAAACTGCCTTATTATTATATGTCTTGTATTGGGACGGGGCTGCCGAATTGTCGATTGAAATTCGGCGACCGAATGGACAGGTCTATAAGAAAATGCAAGGTAAAGAAGCTCCCTTGCAGATTGAGATTCACAATGCCGAGGCCGGGGTTTGGACGTGTAGCATCACTGGCGTCAAGGTTGAGACGCCAGATACACCGTATGTTTTGACGGCAGTTGAACGGGAAAGTGGAAGAGCAGTGCAGAGTATCCAAGCGAACCAGGCCCAAACATCCGCGTTTGGGGATAGCTGGCCATGTTTCATGATGGTCGATTGTTGTGAAGCCGTCTATGTAGAAGCCCAGGCGATCACCGAAGGAGTGGTGAGTTTTGTCAGATAGAGAGTATAAAATAAAGTGTGTAACTTCCCCCTGGTATAATCGATATGTATAGTCTGAAAGGGGACAAGAATGAACACACAAGGTA
>JAFGEY010000021.1 GCA_016931365.1 Anaerolineae bacterium | reverse complement strand
GAGGTGGGATAAGTGCCGCCGACCGGATGGCGGTTCTGCCTTTCCAGCCGCACCTGCCCCGGCGGGGCGGCGCGCCCCGATGGAGCGATCAACCGTACAGTAACGGCGTAATCTCCGGCCGGAACCTCCTGGGCCTCCCAATAAACGGTCAGGTGCAGCGTGCTGCCGCCCTCAACGGTCTGACCATCCCTCACCAGATCGACCTGCCCCTCTGCGCGCGGTGGCGTGGCCTCGAGGTCGAATCCACACAAGTAGATGCCTGTTTGAGGCTCCGGCGGCGCGAGACAGTGGCCGTCCCACACTTCAAATGGCATTTCGAGCACCCGCACCAGCGGCCCCGCAGATTCGAGCGCGTACTGATCGCCGGCCGCCATCAAGGGCCGCGCCAGGTAAACCGGCCGCCCTTCGCGCAAACCCTGCTCCACGTACCCCTGCCACTGCCACTCCAGCGAATCGACGGCGACGATCTGCGCCGTCGGAGCCAGACCATCCACCCACTGCGCGTACCACAGCACCGTCGCCGGCAGCCAGTCGCCGACGATCATGGCATTTGCCTCGACGGATTGCAGGGCTACCTGTGCATAGGTATGATCAAAGGAAACGCCAGCATAAGCCCGTTTTTGATCCATCCCCGGCTGGCGCGAAATACCCAGGTAGAGAGGAAGCGCGGCGATCAGCAGCGTCCAGGCCAAAGAAACCTGGTTTCTTGCGAGCGCCAACATTCGCGCAGAAACCAGGTTTCGCAGCCATTCTACTATGGCCGCCGCGCAGAGGGCCAGCCACACGTAAACAGGAAGGTAATAAACGTATGTATTTGGTACATAATAGTTCAGCGCGAACACGGTTTGTGCCGCCATCCCGATCAGCAGCACCATAGCGATCCGGCATTTCTTCCACAGCAGCACCGCCCATCCGCCTGCGCACAAGGCCAGCCCAAATGGGCCAAACTGCCGCCACAGCAGCGAGCCAAACTCGGCGGCGCGCCCCGGCAAGGCCACCCACCCGCCGCGAAACAGCCCGCTCTGGTAAGTGCGTGCAAAAACCAGGTCGAAAAAGGCCTTGACCGAATCGAGGCGAATGTAGGCATAAGGAGGATTAAAAGAGCCGAACAAAGGTAAAAGGAGGTAAAGGGATAAGGGAATAAGGAATAAGGGCAAGAGGCGCAGCAAGGATTTGGGGCGCAAAACGGAGCGGTCGGTCAGCCAGATCAACAGCAGATACGCCGGGGCAAGCACGATCATCGTGCGGTGATGGGTCAGGCTGAGGCCATAGCACACCACCCAGACACCCAGCCACCTGTTCGACCGCCGCTTGCGCCACTCGAAACCCAGCCACAGGGTCAAGGCGACGAAAAAGGCATTGAGGGCATACTTTTCGGCGATCGTCGCCTGGCTCCAAAAGGTCTCCGAGACGGCCAACAACGCCGCACCGATCAGCGAAGCGGCTCGACTCAAATCGAGCGCACGCCCGGCGCGGTAGATCGCCCACACCGCTCCCGCTGCTGCCACCGCCGAAAACAGGTTCAGGCGATAGGCCACACTTCCCACAGGCAGCAGGGTAAAGAGTTTGCCCAACAGCAAATACAGGGGATAGCCGGTAGGGTGCGGGATGCCCAGCGTGGGCACGACAAACTGAAACTCGCCACCGTCACCGGGCAGGACTGAAGGCGCGCAGGTGGCAACAAACAAGGCCAGCGGCGCGGCAAAGGCGAGCGCGCTCCACAGCCACTCCGGCCCATCGAACCGCGCGCCGTCGGCCGACGGCGCGCGGTTCGATGGCGGCGCGTCCACCGACAGCCAGAGCACGCCGCCTGCACCGGCCAGCAACGCGGCGATGCCCCATCCCGGCGCGACCGCCGGCTGGAGGAGATAGAGTGCGCTCAACGCCAGCGGCCAGACGATGCCCGGCGAGTAGGCCGCCGATTTGAACACGACATAACTCAACCCTGCGCCCAACACGCCGCAGATCGACAGCGCCACCGGCGAGCCGAGTGCGATCAGCCAGCGGGGCCAGAGTTCGGCCAGCAAACGAGCCAGCGCCGCACACCACAGGGCCGACGAAATCGCTGTAATGCCTAAATATAAACGCCCGTGCGCACGGGCGTTTTTCAAAGCGACTCTCATTTGAGCGATCATAAAGCGATTGTCATCCCCTCGCGGACGATAAAGGATCGGTCGAACACGGATTGCGCGTCGCGCTCCATCTGGCGCATAAATTCGTCGTCGTGGTTGGCATGATGGTGGGTCAAAGCCAATCGCTTAACATCGGCCTTTTGCCCCACCTCGACGGCAATCCGCCAGGTACTATGCCCCCATCCCTGGCGGCAAAAAGGCGGCCCGGTGTATTCCTTGTCGACATATTCCGCGTCGTGAACTAACAGGTCCGCCCCACGCGCAAATGCGATCAGATTGGTGTCGCCGCCCTCATAGCCCTCGGTGTCAGTCGCAAAAACCAGCCGCTTGCCCCGGTACTCGATACGATAGCACATCGCCCCGCCTTTGGGGTGATTGTGACTGAGGTACATCTCGATCTTGACCGCCCACGGCGGCACAAAGACGGCTTCCTTGTACAGATTTTTTAGCAGCGGCGGCGAATCCGGCTCGCTCAGCAAAAGCACCTGGACATCCTGCACGTTCTGAACGGTACACACCGAGAGCAGTTCGCTCAATGTCTGCGGCAATGACGACGGCAACAAAGCTTCGGTCAGCACATCTTGGATGCTTGCATCCGATAGGCGCGGGCCAAAGATGAAAAATGAGCTGTCGGGGAACTGCAACGGCGCAAAAAAGGAAAGTCCTTGCGTGTGATCGTGATGTCCATGCGTGAACAGCAGCGTAGCCCGGATCGGCTGCCCGTCACGTGCGCGCTGGACGGCCAATTTTTCCCCCAGGCCGATAATCCCCGTGCCCGCGTCGATGATGATCAGGTGCGGGCCAGCACACACTTGCAGACAGGTCGTGTTGCCGCCAAATTCGACCGTCTCTTCGCCGGGCACAGGATACCCTCCACGAACCCCCCAAAAGGTTACGTGGAATTCGGACATGGCACTCTTACTCCTTTTGATCGCAAATGCCCCACAACAGCTATCAATTTCTATTGTAGGGCATTGTAACAGATTTTTGGGGATTCGTCAACGTTCGCAAAATAACATCAAATGCCGCGCACAGCCACCTGTGCGATATGCGCCCGCGCCGATGCGGCCATCGCCTCCAATTGATCGGGCAGGTAGGGCGACAGCTCGCCCAGCGATAGATCGAGCGTGTTGTGGGGGACAAACTGCTGCAAAAAATAGCGCCGTGCGCCGGAAACCCAGCGTACGATCGACTCGATGTCTTCCGCCGCCAGCAAACCGGGCACGACCGTGGTGCGAAATTCATAATCGATCTCGCCTCCCTTCAACAGATCGACGCTGCGTTGGATAAGGCGCATATCGACCTCAATGCCGGCCAGCAGATCATACCTAATCGGAGGCGCTTTGAGGTCCATCGCCACGTAATCGAGCAGTCTATCATCGAGCAAACGTCCGAGCACGTCGGGGCGATAGCCGTTGGTGTCCAGCTTGACCAGATAGCCCATCTCGCGCACCTGGCGGCAAAATTCGGGCAGGTCGGGTTGCAAGGTCGGTTCGCCGCCGCTGATCACGACCCCATCCAGCAGACCGCGGCGTTTTTCAAGAAAGGCCAGCACCTCTGCCTCTGGAATGTCGGGCAGGTCGTAGGGCGAGAGGACCAGGTCGCGGTTGTGACAACTTGGACAATGCAAGTTGCAACCTCCACAAAAAAGGGAGGTTGCAACTTGGCTCGGGTAATCCAACAGTGTGGATTTGACCCATCCCTTGATGTGCATCTAGTCGGCTGGCTTGTCAAATCCAACGGGTTTGTCCGACCCTTCGGGTTGAGCTATCTCTTCGATCGGGAGCTTTTCAGGCTCACTTGCCACGCGGTAGGGCTTGCGCTCATGAAACTCCTGGCGCTTGCCTTTGTTCCAGTTTTGTACCGGGCGCAGGTAGCCAACCACGCGCGAATAGACCTCACAGGGGACCTTTTTTTCTGCCATGTTTGACCTCCATCTTGAACGAAAAACGGATACATCGAACTCTGCGAGTTCGAACGCTCCCCTCCTGAAAATACCCAACTTTTATCTCGATCACGCTGCAAAGGTGGGCACGCGCTCCGCCGAAACGCCGTAGCGTTCAACATCCTCTTCACTGTGATCGTAAGGGCAGAACTCGTGCTCGCCGGCGATGTAGCCGTGAATGGGACAAATGCTGAACGTCGGCGTGAGTGTGTAATAGGGCAGGTGGAAATTCTCGGCGATGCGCTGCACCATCAGCCGCGCCTGCTTCCAGTCGTCGATCTGCTCGCCCAGAAAGCCGTGCAGCACCGTGCCGCCGGTATACATGGTCTGCAAATCATCCTGATGCTCCAGGGCTTCGAAAATATCATGCGTGCAGCCCACCGGCAGATGGGTCGAGTTGGTATAATAGGGCACGTCATCGGTGCCGGCAGCGATGATATCGGGATAGCATTGCCGATCAGCCTTGGCCAGCCGATAGGAAGCCCCTTCGGCGGGCGTGGCCTCCAGGTTAAAGAGCGCTTCATCCTGGTATTCGGCCAGCCGGTCGCGCATAAACTGGAGCACGCGTATGGCAAAGGCTTTGCCTTCCGGCGCGGCAATGTCCTGGCCTAAAAAGTTGAGGCAGGCTTCGTTCATCCCGTTCAGGCCAATGGTCGAAAAGTGGTTGGCCCAATAGCTGCCCTGACTTTGCTTGATCTGACCGAGGTAAAAACGGCTGTACGGGTACAGGCCTTGCTCAGTATGCTGCTCCAAAACCTTGCGCTTGATCTCCAGGCTGGTGCGAGCAATGTCCATCAGGCGTGCCAGCCGATCCATAAAATCGGCTTCATCCTCGGCCAGATAGCCCAGGCGCGGCATATTGATCGTCACCACCCCCACCGACCCGGTGAGCGGGTTCGCACCAAAGAGGCCGCCGCCGCGCTTGCGCAACTCGCGGTTATCCAGCCGCAAGCGGCAGCACATACTGCGCGCGTCTTCGGGTTTCATATCGCTGTTGATAAAGTTGGAAAAGTAGGGAATGCCATACTTGGCCGTCATCCGCCAGATCGGTTCGAGCATAGGGTTGTCCCAATCAAAACCCTTGGAAATATTGTAGGTGGGAATAGGAAAGGTGAACACCCGTCCCCTGGCGTCGCCCTCAAGCATGATCTCGGCAAAGGCGCGGTTGATCATGTCCATTTCAAGTTGAAAATCACCATAGGTCTCCTCTTGCAGCTTGCCGCCGACGATGACCGATTGATCGCATAAAACCGATGAGGGAGACAAATCAAAGGTAATATTTGTAAAGGGTGTCTGGAATCCCACCCGTGTAGGAACATTGATGTTAAAGATAAACTCCTGGATAGCCTGTTTGACCCCTTTGTAATCGAGACCATCATAACGAACAAAAGGCGCTAACAAGGTATCAAAGTTAGAGACCGCCTGCGCGCCCGCCGACTCGCCTTGCAGGGTGTAGAAAAAGTTGACCAACTGTCCCAGCGCCGTGCGCAGATGCTTGGGGGGCGCGCTTTCCAGTTTGGCCGTCACGCCGCCAAAGCCAACGCGCAGCAGCTCTTGCAGGTCCCAGCCACAGCAATAAGTAGACAGCATCCCCAGGTCATGAATGTGGAAATCGCCCTCAGTGTGTGCTTTTTGCACCTCCGGCGGGTAAACCTTTTGCAACCAATAGCTGGCCGCAATCGAAGAGGCAATGTAAAAGTTGAGCCCCTGGAGAGAATAGTTCATATTGCTATTCTCGTTGACTCTCCAGTCGGCGCGTTGAAGGTAATCTTCGACCAGCTTGACCCCGTCGAGAAGCATACGCTGTGTTTCACGCGTCTCGGCACGGCGCTGTCGATAGAGAATGTACGCCTTGGCTACGCGCGGGCGGCCCGACTTGATCAGCACTTCTTCGACGATATCTTGAACATCCTCAACATGCGGATAATGTCCGTTGTGGCCGAAACGCTCGTCGAGAATGCCCAGGGTGGCCCAGGACAACGTCTCCGCCCATTGATGGCCTTCCCCGTTGCCGATGGCATTCGCAGCAGCATAAATCGCGTTCTCAATTCGTTTTCGATCAAAGGGTACGATACTGTTGTCACGCTTGATCACGCGGTCGATGGGCATTTTCCCTCCTCATTCCTAAACCGAACAAAGCCAGGGCCAATCAGGCTTTTTCTCATTCAGGCATAGTCACCTGAGACAAACAAAGGGCATCGAAATGCCCCCTCAGTCTGTGCCAAGCTGCCGTTTGATGATCGCTCAAGGCAGTCCTACACAGTAGCTCAATTGTCCGTTCAACGCTTTGAACGGTACATCAAGAGGCGATCTACCTCGACCTTCATCCCCTCCAAATCGGTGATCGGCATATACACCGACGCAAAAAGCAGATAGGCAATTTCGTCGATGTCTTTGAGACGCTCCATCACGAAATGGCCGATGATGCGGCTTTCAATTTCAACCTTGCCCAAATGCTGCAAATCGGTCGCCACCTGATCGACCAGCTTTTCCAGGTCTTCTACCGAGATGGGGCGTTTGGCACAGGCCTTGCGAATGCCCAACATCAGTTTGTCGCGGTCAAACTCTTCGCGGCGACCATCGGTCTTGACTACGATGGGATTGATCAGGGCGATATATTCATAGGTTGTAAACCGCCGCTCGCAGTCGATGCACTGCCGGCGGCGGCGAATGCGGTCACCCGAAGAGCGCGTGTCGATCACACGAGAGTCATCAACCCCGCAATATGGACATTTCATCCCTGCCCCTAACCTTCCCGGCAAACAACAATACAAAATGAAACATGAAACGCAATTATGGAATGGATCAATGCAGGCCTAAGCGCAAAGATAGAAATCAGATGGGTAAAAAGCAAGAGCTAGCAAGGAGTAAATCTTTGACCAGGATCATCCAAATAAACTACTAGGTGTAGTGATTTTCCCCCCGTCAAACACAAAATATAGTATTCAGGAGTGGCGGTAATGATACCATAAACGTCTGGAAAAGGCAAAGGAAAATAACCCTATTCGGATAGTCTGAACTGGTTTTTGAGATTTCATCCCACATTTGTTAATCATTCGTTAACGAAACCACGACCTTATCCCACAAATAGTGTGAACCGCGAGGAAAAGAACGCATCATGTCCCACAAAATGACCCCAAGATTCACCTAACATTCATGAATTTTAAGGTTGGCCCAGTAGGGATCAGTAGAGCACAGTTCCAATTGGGTGTCAGATCATTGTGCTGGCTCCAGGGATATTCCAAGAGCGCGGCGGCAGGGTTTGGTTTCCTTGTTGCGCGCTGGACGCTGGCTCTATACCGGCCAGGCTGGCACGTCGGTGCAGTGCTCAATCTCAGCACGAGATCAGCACAAGAAATGCCACACGGGTTTCACTCTTCTGGCCGCCAGTCTTACGCTTGTAGACGGCATACGCGCCAAGCTCGAAGAGAGTTTGGCGCGTATGTCATCTGTGCGGAATTGTGCACGTGGTGTTTTGACAAGAAATGACGAGTCTCATAAACTCATACCCCTACACATTAACAAAGTCTCATAAAATCGTGCCGGTTGAGCACAAAGCGCCATCAGAGTACACTTGGCCTCATCAGAGATCAGGAGGCCAAGATGGTGCACACGTATGGTGAAACCACACTCTGGCAGCGGCTAGAGATCGTCGAACGCGCTCAGGCAGGCGAATCGGATGCCAAGATTGCCCAAGCACTCTCGTTTTCCAGATGGACGGT
>JAFGEY010000180.1 GCA_016931365.1 Anaerolineae bacterium | reverse complement strand
GAACAAGGTATGCCCTGCTGTTCGACGCACTTACCGGCGATGCGCCCCAAGAGACAAACCTGGAACACAGTCGCCGCTTTGGGCAGTTGGCAGGGCGACTGCACCAATGCGCCGACCGGTTGAGCCGGCAGGGTAAACTATATAAACGGCGGCATCTCGATGAGCAGTATCTTGTTAAGGAGCCACTGCACTGCATCGCCTCTTTTTTCCCGCACCGGACGAGCGACCTGAATTATCTTAAAGGCCTGGGCAGCGATCTGATCGCCGAGCTGCACAGCAGGGCATCCAAAGCAAATCCGGAGTACGGTTTGTGTCACGGAGATATGCACACTGGAAATGCGCGTTTTGACCGGCGCGGCCGGCTTGCGTTGTTTGATTTTGATAGCTGCGGATATGGCTGGCGGGCAATTGATATCGGGGTTTACCACGTGAGCTATGACTGGCTGGACTTGAGCCAGGAAACCAGGCGCAAGAAAGACCAGTTTTGGGAGGCATTTGTGAGAGGGTATCACGAGGAACGTCACTTGAGCCAGAACGAGCTCCTTGTCGCGCAACTCTGCCTGCCCATCCGGCACCTGGAATTGATGGGAATCACCATGCGCTACTGGTCGCCGCAGATAGGGATCAATTGGATCAACGATGAGTACTTGGATAGACACTTGAGCTGGTTCAAGACATGGAAGGATGAGTACAGCAAATGACGATAGAAATCACAAAAGAGCAAGATTGATTTCTATGTATTTTTATCATATTTTTCGTGCGAAAAAATAAATCCGATTCATCAAGAAGTGGAGGAACACAATGCAAACAGATCTATGTGATCGAGCTTGCCTGCAAGCCTTTGTAGACAATTATCTTGCGGCTATGGTGGCACATGACCCCTCGCGCCTGCCTCTGGCAGAGACGGTCAAGTACACCGAGGACACTGCAACCATCCCGATAGGCGATGGGTTGTGGGTCGGCGCGTCAGAGGGGCCGACCACATTCAAGATTTACGCCCTGGACGTCGTGGCCGGGCAGGCAGGCTTTTTTGGTGTGCTCAAAGAGTTTGGCAGACCCGTCCTGCTCGCCCTTCGCCTCAAGATCGTGGGACAGAAAATTACCGAGATCGAACACGTCGTGGCCCGTTTCCTGAACGAGTCAGCGATGGCTAATCTGGTAGAGCCAAGATCTGGCTTTGTGCAGCCGGTTTCCCCAGCGGAACGAGTCTCGCGCAAGGACATGCTGCGCATCGCCGATTCGTATTTTGACTCTATCGAACAATGCAACGGCGATGTCGCACCCTTTGCGGGTGACAGCGTGCGCCACGAGAACGGCAAGCAAACTACCACCAACAAACCGCCCAATCCTGCATCTTTCGGCCCGTCAGAAAGCGAGCAAGTCAGGCTGGCCATGGCCAGGATTGATGCGCTCGGCGTCAGAGATCAGATGAGCTGCCGCAATCTCAGCTACATCACGCGCATCCGGCCGCGACGGCTGATTATTGTGGACGAAGAACTGGGGCTAGTGTACGGCTTTCCTGTGTTCGTCCATCGGGGGAACGTGCGGACGATCAAAATCGTCGGCGTGCCCGGCGTGGACACGATTCCGATACCATTCGGGCCGATCAACTTGCAGGCCGGCGAGATTTTCAAGATCAGCGGCGGCCAGATTCACGAGATCGAAGCGAATGGCTGCCTGCTGCCCTATGGTGTCAAGAGCGGCTGGGAAGACGAATACGGTTCAGAGATAACAGCGTGAAAGAGAACTCGATGCTCAAAGCATTGCTGCGGTCAGGCGCCAGGCCTGCCAGTCGGTATGATGTCACCCGGGGAAGCCTGGCACACAATATCTGGTATCTGGCGTGGCCCATTCTGTTGAGCCAACTGCTGTTTATGGTCCCCGACCTGTACGATGGAATCTGGTTGGGCCGGCTTGGTTCTGGAGCCCAAGCCGCTGCCGGGTTGGCAAGCTCGACGCGCTTTACAATGATCAGCGTGCTGATGGCCCTGAGCGGCGGCAGCGGCGCGGTGGTGGCGCGCTATGTCGGAGCCAAGGATATGGATCGTGCAAACCTGGCTGTGCTGCAAGCCATCATTCTGATGCTCGTGTCCTCCGGCAGCCTGGGCATCATCGGCGTCGTTTTCGCCGAACCACTGATGCGACTTGCTGGCGCGGATGCCGATGTGCTGCCCCTCGCCGTGCGCTATGCCCGCATCCTCTTTGCCGGCCTGATCGCGATGGAGATGGTACCCAGCGTCAGTGGTATGCTCAACGCTGCCGGAGCGCCGGGGGTCGGCCTGACGATGAGGCTGTGGGGGATGGTGACGATACTCATTGCAGAGCCACTGCTGGTGAAATGGATCGGGTTGGAAGGCGCGGCGCTGGCGTTGGTGGGTTCCAACGTCGTCAGTATGTTGTTGGGATTGGGCGTGCTGCTTGGGGGGCAGGCGCCGGTGCGCATCGATGTGCACAATCTGCGGCTGGATTTCCAGATGATGAAGCGCATCCTGCGGATTGCGCTTCCGGCCGTCGTCCAGCGCGGCACGCCCAACCTGGCCAATTCCCTGCTGACACGCCTCATTTCCTCCTATGGCGCGACGACGCTTGCCGCCTGGACGATTGTCCAACGGATCGCCAGGTTTGTCCAGACGCCGAGCATGGGCTTTGCCTCTGTCGCGCCGGCGATGGTCGGGCAGAATCTCGGCGCGAGCCAGCCACAGCGCGCCGAGCGGGCCGTGAGCCTGATCGCACGCATGGTGATCGGTATGATGATCATCGTGTTGGGCGGAACGGTTCTGCTCGCCCCGCAAGTGATGGCCCTGTTCAGCGATGACGCAGGAAGCATATCTGTCGGTGTGCAGATCATCCGCATTCTCAGCCTGGGCTATCTGGCCCTTGCGCTCAACAGCGTTTTCGATGCGGCACAAGGCGGCGCCGGTGATACGACGTCGCCGATGATCATCAACATGGTTGCGCTGTGGCTCCTCCAGATACCGCTGGCCTATTTACTCCCCCGGATATTCGGCCTCGGCGTGAATGGCATCTGGGTTGCTCTGGTGATCGGATGGTTTGTACAGGCAGCGCTGATGGTGTGGCGCTATCGCCAGGGACACTGGAAGTCAAGACAAATATAAGGAGAATCATCGGTGAATAAACAAGAAAATCCTTCACAACCGGAGATCGCCGCCAAGGCGGCTATCTTGCAGGAGCACGACGGACTGCTGTTTAAAGACCTGAACGGGAACGGCAAACTGGATCCGTACGAAGACTGGAGGCGGCCGGTCGAGGAGCGAGTCAACGACTTGATCGCGCAGATGACGCTGGAGGAAAAAGCGGGGCTGATGGTCCACCCGGCGTTGGAAATGGGTGAAGGAGGTACTTTGCTCGAAGAACCGCGCGTTTTCGAACCGTCTCCCGGCGTGCGGATGGTGATGGGGCCAGCGACGACCGATGCGATCGTCGACAAGGGCATCCGGCACGTGCTGACGCGAGCGCACGATCGACCCGAGGTGATGGCTATGTGGAACAACCGGCTCCAGGAACTGGCCGAGGGATCGAGGCTAGGTATCCCGGTGACGATCAGCTCTGACCCGCGCCACGGCTTTCAGCACGATCCCAACGCGACCAGCGTCCGCGCCGGCTTTTTCTCGCAATGGCCCGAGCCGATCGGCCTGGCCGCGACGGGCGATGAGGCGCTGGTCAGGCAGTTTGGCGAGATCGCCGCCCAGGAATACCGGGCCACCGGCATCCGTACCGCGTTGCACCCGATGGCCGACCTGGCGACCGAGCCGCGCTGGGGCCGTATCGTGGGCACCTTTGGCGAAGATGCCGAACTCGCCGCCAAACTGACGGCAGCCTACATCAAGGGCTTCCAGGGCGAAAATGGCCTGACCCCGGACAGTGTGATCACGATGTGCAAGCACTTTCCGGGCGGTGGGCCGCAGCGAGACGGTTTGGACGCGCACAACGACTATGGCAAAGAGCAGGTCTATCCGGGAAATAATTTCGCGTATCACCTGATCCCATTCAAAGCTGCCATTCAAGCCCAAACAGCCCAGATGATGCCCTATTATGGCATTCCGGTCGATGTGACGGGCGAAAACGTCGGAATGGGGTTCAACAAAGACATTCTGACCGGCTTGCTCAGGGAACAAATGGGATTCGACGGGGTGATCTGCACGGATTGGGGGATCGCGACGCGCATGGTCTGGGGCGTGGAAGACCTGACCGTTGAACAGCGATACAAGAAAGCGATCGAGGCCGGGGTCGATCAGTTTGGCGGGGATCACACCCCTGAAATCATCGTCGATCTGGTCAGAAAGGGCGAGCTGGCCGAGGCCCGGATCGACGAGTCGGTCAGGCGCTTGCTGCGCGACAAATTCAGACTCGGCCTGTTCGAAAATCCCTACACCGATCCGGAACAGGCCAGGGCAGTCGTCGGCAACGCTGGATTTCAGGCCGCGGCGGCCCTGGCGCAGCGCAAGTCGATCGTGCTGCTCAAGAATCGGGTGGGCGAGGGCGGCAAGACGCTCCCTTTGCACCGTGGGGCGAGAATCTATGTGGAGGGCATCGATCCATCCATCGCCGCCGGCTACGGCACCGTTGTCGACAGCCCGGAGGCGGCGGAGGTGGCGATCCTGCGCGTGCAGACGCCGTTCGAGACGGGGCCCGGCTTCTTTGGGCGCATCCACCACGGCAATCTGGCTTTCCGGGAAGAAGCGCTGCGGCACTTGCAGGAGGTGATGCGCGCCAGACCGACGGTGATCGACGTTTACCTGGATCGGCCGGCGGTGATCCCTGAACTAGAGAAGGAAGCGGCGGCCATCCTGGGCAGTTTTGGGGCCAGCGACCAGGCACTTTTGGACATTCTCTTTGGCACATTTGCCCCGGCCGGCCGGCTGCCGTTCGAACTGCCTTCGTCGATGGAGGCGGTGGAGCGACAAAAAGAAGATGTACCTTATGATTCCGAGAATCCGCTTTTTGAATTCGGGTTTGGGTTGAGCTATGACGACGCATAGCGGATTGCTTTTGCGGCAGAGAGCTTGTTGGGAGTAAAATGTATGCCCGAAATGCTCGAATGGCTGTACAAGCCTCTCGACAATACGCGGGGCGGGGAAAAATGATCGACCCTCAAGTCTTGATCGAAAAGGCCAGGGAATATGTCGGCGAGTTTCCGCTGGCGACTGAGAATGCGTCGGCTGGCTATGTCTCCGCAGCCATATTGAGCGGTTCAGGCCAGATATACACCGGCATTTGCATCGATGTGTCCAGCGGGATCGGGTTCTGCGCCGAACATTCGGCCATCGCCGAGATGCTGAAACATAGAGAGACGGTCATCAAAATGGTGGTCGCCGTCAACCAGGAGGGCATATCGCCGCCATGCGGTCGCTGCCGGGAGTTTATGCTGCTCCTGGACAAAGAAAATACAAATGCCCAAGTCATTGTCGGGGAAGGGCTGATCAAACCGCTAAAAGAATTGCTGCCCTATCATTGGCTGGACGGCGCATCCGCAAACAAGGATGGGATGTGAGAGCGAGTCAAAGACGAGAAAGGACTGGCCGATGAAAAAAACAATATTGGGGCGGACGGGATTAGAGGTCACCGTGATGGGGATCGGCTGCGACGGCCACAGTCGTGTTGGGCAGAGCACCGGCCGGAGTGAGCGCGAATCCGTGGCGGTGGTCCGGCAAGCCCTGGACGCAGGGATCAACCTGATCGATACGGCAGAGGCGTACCACACCGAAGAGATCGTCGGTCAGGCAATCCGCGGCCTGGATCGCGACAAGCTGGTGCTGTCGACCAAGAAAAGCTCAAGCGGCAACCTCGCGGCTCAGGATGTCGTACAAAGCCTGGAGGCGAGCCTGAAACGCCTGGACACCGATTACGTGGATATTTATCACCTTCACGGCGTGAACCTGGCAGACTATGAGTACCTTGCCGCCGAGATCGTGCCCGTGCTGCAACGGCTGCGCGAGCAGGGCAAGCTCCGCTTTATCGCCATCAGCGAGCAATTTAGCGCTGACCCACAGCACGCGATGCTGCAACGTGCGCTGTACGACAATGTGTGGGACGTGATGATGGTCGGGTTTAACCTGCTCAACCAGTCGGCGCGCGAGCGGGTCTTTCCAAAGACAATTGAAAAGGATATCGGCGTTCTGATCATGTACGCCGTCCGGCGCGCGTTGAGCCGGCCGGAGCTGCTGGCTCAAGTGATCGACGAACTGATCGAAAAGGGCCAACTCGATCCCGCCAACATCGACCGGGCGGCCCCATTCGGCTTTTTGATCCACGAGGGCGGCGCGGTCAGCCTGCCGGATGCCGCGTATCGTTTTTGCCGTGACGAACCGGGCACGCACGTCATCCTCTCCGGCACCGGCAATCCGGCTCACCTGCAAGCCAATCTTGCATCGTTCTCCCACCCGCCGCTTTCGGAATCAGACCGGCGGCGCGTGGAACACATCTTTCGGCACGTCGATTCCGTGTCAGGAAATTGACGCGCTTCTGGAAACCAAGTTGACTTGTATCTCGAACGCATCCGAACTTTTTTGCGTCACATTTTTTCGCTTCCTTTCATTAAACATTGTAGATAAACAACGGACACCACGCAGAGGAGAATGCATGATTAGCTCCCGAACTATTGAACGCCCGGCCTTTCAAGTTATCGGCAAAAAGACCTGGATATCCGGCCAAGATAACGCCATTTTCGGACGGTTCTGGGAACAATGTCGAGCAGGTGGTCTGTTCGAGTTATTCGAGCAGATCGGTGATTTTCACCCTGGCCCACAAACGAGAGGCGTCACGTTGGGCATTTCCTGCGTGGAAAAAGACCCGGCGAAACGCGAGTTTTATTATCTGATTGCCATTGAAGAACCACAAAACTGCTCAGCAGTTGAACTTGAGCATTATTCAGTACCGGCGTCGCAATGGGCCGTTTTCGAATGTCGAGGTAAAGTGCCCGAGGCGATCGTCAAAGCGGAAATGTACGCGTTTATGGAATGGCTGCCTAACTCGGAATTTGTCCATGCCAATGCACCCGAGATGGAAGTATATCCGCCTGAAAGCGACGGAAGCAGTGAGGACAATTATTGCGAGTTTTGGTTGCCAATCAAAGAGAAAGGAACAAAATGACAAATCGCTCCCAAGTTGCAGTCTTGTACACGCAGCCGGAAACCGTCATTGCGGACTATCAACGGCTGTTCGAGTTGGCCGGTGGGTGCCAAGCCCTCGATCCCGGCGCCACCACCCTTCTCAAAGACAACATCACCTGGCACTTTCCGATGCCCGGCGCCAATACCACGCCCTGGCAACTCGAAGGCGTGATCCTGGCCTTGCGCCAGGTGGGCCTGAATGACCTGGTGTGCGTGCAAAATCAAACCGTAGTGACCAATGCCTTCAAGGGAGAAGACCTGAACGGCTATGTGCCGATTTTCAAACACCACAGTGTGCCGGTGTTGTACAACTTTCGCACGCAAGAGATGACCTGGGTGCCCTATCGACCGCAGGCCAAAATGCTGGCCCTGGATCACATTTACCCCGAAGGCATCCACATCCCGGACTATTTTATCGGCAAAAACATCCTGCACTTGCCAACGGTCAAAACGCACATGTACACGACGACGACCGGGGCGATGAAAAACGCCTTTGGCGGATTGTTGAGCAAGTACCGGCATTACACGCACACCTGGATTCACGAGACGCTGGTCGATCTGCTGGCGATCCAAAAAGAGATTCACCCCGGGATTTTCGCCGTGATGGATGGCACAACCGCCGGCAACGGTGCAGGCCCGCGCATGGTACAGCCGGTGGTCAAGAACATCATCCTCGCCTCGGCAGATCAGGTCGCCATCGATGCCGTCGCTGCGAAACTGATGGGCTTTGATCCCTTGCAGATCAAATACATCCGCCTGGCCCAGGAACAGGGTCTGGGCGTTGGCGATCCGCGCGACATTGAACTGGTCGGCGACGACGTGTCGGGAGAGAACTGGGGTTTCAAGGTTAGCTACAACTCGCACAGCTTTCTGGCCTGGCTGGCCTGGTACGGGCCGACGCGGGTGCTGCAAAAGCTGGTCTTGCGCACGCCGCTGGTCGTCGTTCCCACCTTGATCGGCGAGATCGAGCAAGATTATCTCTATTGGCCGCTCAAGTACAAGGCAATCGCCCGGCGCTGGCGCGAGAGCACGGCGTGGGGCGTGTTGTTCCAGCAGTACCAACAGCAGGGATACCTGGTTGATTGAGCATAGCTTGTGCAGTTCGCTGGTCGATCAGGTGCTTTAGCGTCATATCGAGGCCAAGAACTGTTACAAGTTCTGCAACGCCGTAACCCACGTGCCACATGTGGGCGTGCGGCACTCTTTAGAGAAGGGGGCGCTTTCTATGAAACTGACCAATCGTATCAAGACGGTCCATGGCATCGTCGAAGGAGTCACCGCGCCGCATTCGGGGATTCGCATCTTTAAAGGCATCCCCTTTGCCGCGCCGCCAGTCGGCGATCTGCGCTGGAAGCCACCGCAGCCGGTCGAAAACTGGGAGGGCGTGCGCAAAGCCGATCAATTCGGCCCGCGGGCGATGCAACTGCGTATGTTTGGCGACATGGGGTTTCGATCCAACGGTATGAGCGAGGACTGCCTCTACTTGAACGTGTGGACCCCCGCCCAGTCGGACGAGGAGCGGCTGCCGGTACTAGTTTACTTTTACGGCGGAGGAAATATGGCCGGGGATGGCTCGGAGCCGCGCTATGACGGCGAAAGCATGGCCTGCCAAGGCATTGTCACCCTCACCATGAACTATCGTCTCAGCGTGTTTGGCTTTCTGGCCCATCCCGAACTGGCCAAAGAATCTCTACACCACGCCTCCGGCAACTATGGCTACCTGGATCAGACCGCCGCATTGCGTTGGGTGCAGCAGAATATCGCCGCTTTCGGCGGCGATCCCGCCAGAGTCACCATTGCAGGCGAGTCGGCCGGATCGATCTCGGTCAGCGTCCAGATGGTTTCTCCGCTGGCGAAGGATTTGATCGCCGGCGCGATCGGCGAGAGCGGCGCTGCGATCAACCCCACGCTGGCTCCTGTTTCGCTTGCCGAAGCGGAACAGGCCGGACTCGCGTTTGCGACCAGCGCCGGGGCGTCCTCACTGGCAGAACTGCGCGCGATGCCGGCGGAACAACTTCTCCAGATCACGGACCGGCCCAATTTCCCATTCGCCGTCGGGACCGTCGACGGTTATTTCCTTCCCCAATTCCCGGCAGATATTTTCGCCGCCGGCAAACAGGCCCATGTCCCGCTGCTCGCCGGCTGGAACTCGGCAGAGATGAACCATATGATGGTGCTGGGCCAGCGTGAGCCGACGCCGGAGAATTACGCCGAGATCGTGCGCGCGCGTTATGGCGATCTGGCCGATCAAGTCTTGGTATTGTACCCGGCTTCCACAACTGAGCAGACCATTGAGTCCGCAACAGACTTGGCCAGCGACAATTTCATTGCCTACAGCACGTGGAAATGGTGCGATCTGCACGGCAAGACCGGGGATGCGCCCGTGTACCGCTACCTTTATGCGCACCCACGTCCGCCGATGAAGCCGGAAATGGACAATGTAGTTCCGGGCCTCGCCGGCGGCGTGGTGGATGCATCTGACGCGGCGGCAATTACCCTGCCGCCCGCCCGTGGCGCGGTGCACTCGGCCGAGATCGAGTACGCTATGGGCAATCTCGCCACCAACAAGGTCTATGCATGGACGCCGGACGATTTCAAGGTGTCCCAAGTTATGCAGGCGTATTTTGCAAATTTTATCAAGACCGGCGATCCGAATGGCCCGGGCTTGCCTGTATGGCCGGCGGCCAATCGCGGCGGCGGCGTTCAGGTGATGCGGCTGGATGTAGATTCGCGCGCGGAACCGGAACGGCATCGAGCCCGTTATTTATTCCTGGATCAATTCTATACGCAAAAGCCCGGAGGCTGAGAGGGTTCTCTGTCCAATCCTCAAATGACAATTTTGGGGGAATGTGACATTGTCGGTATCCCTGCACTTAATCGTGGTCAATTGCACCATTTTTCGACGAGTTTCTGCATCTCAAAAGAAGGGCGTCCGCGTCGTCTCG
>JAFGEY010000179.1 GCA_016931365.1 Anaerolineae bacterium | reverse complement strand
GACCGAGCCGGGCGAGTTTTTGACCGTGTGGGGGCTGATGCTTTTCGTCGCCGCGACGTTTCTGCTGCTGGCCTGGCGGCGCTCGAAATGGGGCGCGCTGCGATTGATCCGGCTCTGCGCGCGCTACCTGCCGCGCCTGCACCGACTGGAAGCGGCCTACGCGCTCTTGGTGCGGCGACCCGCGCGTCGTTATCGTCAGGCTTTCTGGGGCTTGGCCGCGCTGATCCTGTTGCTCGCCTTTTTTGCCTGGAAGGGCTACTGGGTGCTGTTCATGACCGTGCCGCTGCTCGTGCTCGCGCTGGCCTTGCTGGTCGAGCCGGGCATCCCACCCGAACGGCGCTTTTTGCTGGCCCTGGTCTTTACCGCGTTTTTGATCCTGGTCGGCATCGAGCTGTTTTACCTGAAGGATTTTTTGTCCGGTGGCGACTGGTGGCGCATGAACACGCTGTTCAAATTCTATATGCAGGTGTGGATGCTGCTCGGCGTGGCGGCGGGCGCGGCGCTGCCTGCGGTGTGGACGTGGATCGAAGGGCAGCGCCGCGCCTGGCGCACCCTGTGGCAGACGGCGTTCACCCTGCTGCTCGTTTCGGCGGCGCTCTTTTTGCCGCTGGGCACGGTGGCGCGGGTGATCGAGCGCTTTCCGGACGCGCGCCCGTCACTGGGCACGCTGAACGGGATGGATTTTATGACCGTCGGCGTGTATACCTGGCCGACGCACGAGAACGAAATTCCGTTGTACGGCGATTACGCGGCGTTGCGCTGGCTGAACGAGAACGTCAAGGGCACGCCGGTCGTCGCCGAGGCGCCGGTTGGCTATTACCGCGAGTTTGGCCTGCGCGTGGCGACATTCACCGGCCTGCCCACGCTGATCGGGATGCACCAGAATGAGCAGCGCTATGACTGGCAGATTAGCGAACACAATCGGTATGCCGGTGACGTTTTCACGTCGCCCACCGCGTCGCGCGTCATCGAGGCCGTGGACGCGTTGAACATCGAGTATATTTACGTCGGTCCGCTGGAGCGCACTTTTATCGACAAGTATTTCGACGAGACGGCCAGTCCAGACGATGCGCGCCGCCAGCAGGCGTTGTCCAAGTTCGACCAGTTGGTCGCGGGCGGGTATCTGGCCGTGGTCTATCAGAATGAGTTGGTGACGATCTATCAGGTGAATCGCCAATGACGGCGGACAACCGACCGCTGACCGCAGTAGGACGGGTTTCTTACCCGCCAAATCCTGCGGATTTGAACGTATAGGCGGCTATAAAAGCCGCCCTACTTGGCTGATAGGCGGTCTGCCGTCAGCGGTCATAAACCGAATTTTGTAATACTTTTTTCCCTTGATCCATCCCTGTAATAGCCTGTCTCGAGGAGCGTCGCGTGAGCCGGGACCCGTACCACATTTTGACCGAACAGTACGGCGAGTACCTGCCCCGCGTGCTCAACTATATGCGCCTGCGAGTAGATGATGAGGCGCTGGCGCAAGACCTGACCGCGCAGACCTTCGAGCGGGCACTGACCCGGCTGTACGCCCTGCGCGACGAGGGCGCGTTCGGCGGGTGGCTCTTTGCCATCGCCCGCACCGAGGTCGCCGGGCACTACCGGCGGCGCAAACCGCAGGTGTCGCTAGACAACGTGGACGGCTTGCTGGCGACCGATCCGTCTGTCGAAGGGCGGACAGAACGACGCCAAGAACTTGGGGCTTTGTGCACGGCCCTATCGACATTAAGCGAGCGCGAGCAAGAGATCGTGCGGCTGAAATTCGTCGCCGGGCTGACCAACCGGGCCATCGGCAAGGTGATGCGCCTGCGCGAAGGCAACGTGGCAGTGATTCTGTACCGGGCATTGCGTAAATTGAGAAGCATATTGGATGAGCGAGAACAATAGGCATTCAGAAACTGAAAGTGTGGCGCAGCGGCTGGCACAGATCAACCGGCTGATGCCTGCCGTCCCCGCCGCCTTGCGGCATCGGATCGACGAAATCGTTTTGTTCGGGCCTCAACCTCACCCGGTTGCCCTATACCCGACCGTCATATCCCGGCTGCGCCCGGCGCTGTGGGGCGCACTGGTCACGGCCTTGACCCTGGTCCTGCTGTGGACGATCACTCCCGCCGGGCGGGGCGCGTGGGCGCGGGTACTGATCAGCCTCAAACTGCGGCAGACCACGATCGAGATCACGCCGGCGGCCGGCGCCGAGCCGACGCGCGCCGTGCGCGAGCCGCTGCGCGACCTGCTGGCGGTCGAGTTGACGATGGGTCGTGCGCCATCGCTGCCCAAGTCGCTGCCGGAGAGCTATGCCCTGCGCGAGATGGCCGCCGTCTCTTTTCCCGACCTGCCGGCGTGGATATCGCAGCCTTTTTACGTCGAGTTGTGCTATGGCACGGATCAGGCTCCTAAGGCGATCTGCCTGCGTGAGTACCGGCTCCTCTTTCGCGAGGAGGGAGGCATTTTGTCCTACCGGCAGCTCGGCGACTCGACCATCGAGCCGGTCGGTGTGGCAGGCGTCGACGGTGTGCTGGTGACGACCTATGGCGATGTGCCGTCACACAGCATCGTCTGGGAGCGCGACGGCTTGCTGCTGGAACTGCACAGCGAAATTTTAGATAAAGAAACGCTGCTTGAAATTGCACAAACTGTGAGGTAAAGCGTATTCCGTCTTGATCACACAGTACGCCATCCGTAGTATGTTTGACGAGGAGAATTGATCTTGTCCTACACGCCCAATACCTGGCTGGAAATCGCATCGATTCTGATCTGGTGGCTGCTGCTGCAAGTCTTTGGCTGGCTGGTCTGGCCGCTGGCTTTCCGCCTGTTCAAAAACCTGCCCGACCGTGGCGCGGCGTTCTGCAAGCCGTTGGGGCTGATCCTGGTCAATTACGCTTTGTGGATGTTGAGCACGCTCGGTTTTCTCAAAAATACCTGGGGTAACATCCTGCTCGTACTGATCGGGGTCGGCGTGCTGGCGCTGTGGCTCTATCGCCGGACCGAGCCAAGCGAGGATCGGCGCGCCGGGCGGCAGGATGAGGCGGACATCTGGGCCTGGATGCGCGAGCACTGGCGCATGCTGCTGGCGGTCGAATTTGTTTTTACCCTGGCCTTTGCGCTGTGGGTGGCCTACAAGATGTACGATCCCAACATTGCCGTCACTGAAAAGCCGATGGAGTTTGCTTTTCTCAACGCCATCGTGCGCAGCGACCGCTTTCCGGCCTACGATCCCTGGATGTCCGGCTATAGCATCAGCTATTATTATTTCGGCTATATTATGGTAGCGACGCTGGCCAATCTGGGCAGCGTGCTCCCCTCCTATGCTTTTAACCTTGGCATTTCGACCCTGTTTGCGCTGACTGCGACGGGGGCTTATGGCGTCGTCTACAACCTGGTGCATGTCGCCGCAGCACGCCGGGGGGCCAGGAACGTCGTCGGCACGGCGATCTATTACGGGGTGATCGCCGCCATCGCCATCCCCTTGATGGGCAACCTGGAGGGCGTGCTCGAATTCGCCCACGCCAAGGGCATCGGCGTGACGGTGAAAGAGCCAGGCAATATCAGCGGGCCGTTCTGGGAGTGGGTCGACGTCAAGAATCTGACCCGCAGCGGCCAGTTGAGCAAGACTTGGTATCCCACCGACGGCTGGTGGTGGTGGCGCGCCTCACGGGTGATCCACGACAAGGGGCTGACCGGTAACGATATGGAAGTGATCGACGAATTTCCTGCCTTTAGCTTTTTGCTCGGCGATATGCACCCGCACGTGCTGGCCTACCCCTTCATCTTTGTGCTGATCGCGCTGGCGTTCAATCTGTTGCTGGCTCAAGATGCGCCCCCGGCGTGGTCGTGGTGGCTGGTTTACCTCTGCCTGGGGGCGATCGGCTTTCTCAACACCTGGGACATGCCCTTTTACCTGTTCATTCTCGTCGCGGCCTATGGGCTGAACCGCTACTTGCACCCCGGACTGGATTCGCCCTCGCTGATCGAGCGAGTGGTTGCCAAGCTTAGAAACCAGGTTTTTGCCAAAAACCTGGTTTCTGAGAATGACCTGTCCACCTTTTGGCTGCGCCAGGTGATCTATCGCACCATCGAGCTGACTGTGGCCAGCGTGCTGCTTTACCTGCCCTACTGGCTCTACGCGCGGCCCAAGGCGGGCGCGGGCATCTTGCCCAACCTGTTCAACGTCTCGCGCTTTACACATCTCTTTTTGATGTTCGGCGCGTTTTTCATCGTGTTGGCCGTCTTGCTTGTCGTCCTGCTGATCGATCTGTGGCGCAAGGGGCAGGTGACCAAGCAAACCTTGCTCAAGCAGGGTTTGCCACTTTGGGCGGGGACGATGGCTTTTTTCCCCTTGCTGCTGGGAGTGGTAGCGATCCCGGTGATCGCGCTGCCGTCGGTGCGCTCTTATATCGATGATGTGCTGGCCAACGAGCAGGTGCGCCAGTTCCTCGGCCCGCAGACGATCGGTTCGCTGCTGGGAATCAGCCTGCGCATCCGGCTGGGCTTTCTGCCGCCGCAGCTTCAAGAGATCAAGATGCCTGCCGGGCCGTGGACGTTCCTGATCATTTCGCTGATGATCGCCGCAATTTTGTTCTGGCTGGTGCGCTCGCTTTTTCCTCGCTGGCTCAAGAGCAAATCGAGCGAGATCGAACTTGCTTCATTGAGCGTGCTCTTGGCGTTGTTGCTGGCTTTTACTGGACTGATGCTCATTTTCAGCGTCGAATTTGTCTATCTGCGCGATGCGTTCGGCACGCGGATGAACACAGTGTTCAAGTTTTATTTCCAGGCCTGGGCACTATTGGGGCTGGCTGTGGTCTTTGGCGTCTATCATGTGTTGGAAGGGCGTCACGGCAGCCCGGTGGGCAAGGCGGTTTTTGGCCTGATCTGTGCGCTGCTGCTCATCGGCGGGCTGCTTTACCCGCTGGGGATGAGCATCGACCGCAGCGGCGGTTTCGCCGGGCCGCCGACGCTCGACGGGCTGGCTTTTGTCGCCCGCGAGCAGCCCGAAGACTATGCGGCGATCCGGTGGCTGAACGAGAATGTCACCGGAAATCCGGTCATCGTTGAGGCGGTGCGCGGTTCCTTTTCCTACGAATACGCGCGCATCTCCAGCCGCACCGGGCTGCCGGCGGTGATGGGCTGGACCGGGCACGAGGGTCAGTGGCACGGCCTGCACGAGGAAATTGCCGAGCGCGAGGCCGACGTCAAACGGCTGTATGGCGGCAGTGCCGCCGATGCGCGCGAGGTGATCGACAAATATGGCGTAACATATGTGGTGGTCGGCTACCTGGAGCGCAACGAATTCGGCAACGGGGTGACCAAGTTTGACCGCTTTATGGACGTGGCGTTCAGAGATGGAAACACGGTGATCTATAAAACAAGAGGCAAATAGAATGGAATCCGTGCCCGCTCTTTACTTGTCTACTTTTTACTTGCTTACTTTGAGGTTGATCGATGCAAGAACCCAAATTTGACGAAAAGAGACATCCCTTTCCCTGGCTGACCATCGAGGTGGGGCTGTATTTGGTGATTTTGATCGTCGCACTGGCCTTACGCCTGGGCGGACTTGGTCTGCGAATCATGGATGAGGTCGAGGCCGGGCAGGCCGGGCAGGCCTGGCGGCTGATCAACGCGCCCGCGCTCACCGCCAGCGGCGCGTACAGCCCGTTGCTGCTCACTGCGCAGGCGATCCTGTTTGCCCTGTTTGGCGCGAGCGACGGGACAGCGCGGCTTTTTCCGGCGCTGATCGGCGGGCTGATGGCCTTACTGCCCTGGCTGGTGCGCGATCGCCTGGGGCGATTCGGCGCGCTGGCTGCCTCGCTGGCGCTGGCTCTCTCGCCGACGCTGATCTACAGCGCGCGCTATGCCGACGGCGGCGGGCTGCTGGCGGCGTTCCTGCTGGCCTCGGTCGTGCTGACGCTGGCCTGGGCGCGCGAGCGTCACCCGGCCTACGTGTGGGCGCGCGCCATCTGCGGCGCGTGCGCTCTGCTTGCCGATCCACGCGTCGTCGGCGCGGCGCTGGCGCTGGGCATCGCCTGGGCGGTGGAGCGGTTCTTGTTCAAGCGCGATCTGATCGCCTCTGCGCGCGAGGGCGCCGACTGGAAGCGTTTTGCCCTGGTCGGCGGGGCGGCATGGGTACTCCTGGCGACGGCGTTCGTGTTCAACCCCGGCGGGCTGGGCGTGTGGGCCGATTTCCCGGCGCAGTGGGTAGCGCATCTCAGTCCGGTGATCAATGGACAAAGCGTCGCCTACCCGTTGGCCGCGCTGGTGGTGTACGAGCCGCTGTTGCTCCTTTTCGGACTGATCGGCGCAGTGGAGCTGATCTGGCGCAAGGATGAAGCGTCGATTTTGAGCTGGCTGGCCCTCGGCCTGTTCCTTTTGGCCCTCCTCTCGGGCGGGCGCAACGCCAGCGACGTGGCTCTGATCTGTGCCGTGCTGGCTCTGCCCACCGGACAGGTAATCGAATCCCTGATCGCCAATTGGCGACAAGAGGGGCGCTTGATCCGCGAGGGGGCATTTCTGGGCGTGGCGCTGGTCATTTTGATCTACCTGATTTTTGAAACGACGATGTACGCCGATGCGTTGTACCGGCAGAACCAGAATATGAACAACTTTCTCTGGCTGTGGCTGCTGGCTGTGGCTCTGATTTTCGTGCTTTTGGGGCTGTATCTGGCCTGGTTCGGCCCACGGTCAACCTGGCGCGCGCTCGGCGGGACGCTGGTGGTGGTACTCGCGTTGATTGCCCTGTCGACCTCGGTACGGCTCAATTTCAGCCACATCGACGATCCCCACGAGTTGCACATCCGTGTCGCGCCTTATGCCGGCATACGCGACGCACTGCAAACGATGGAAAGGCGCGCTTGGCAGCAGGCAGGCTATCCGATCTCGCTGCCCGTCGCCGTCGAGGCGCGACTTGGCCCGATCTGGCGCTGGTACCTGCGCGATTGGGAGCAGGTCGATTTTGTCGACACACTCTCTACTGAGGTGCGCGCGCCGGTGCTGCTCACCTCGGCGGCAGAAGCCAGCCCCGCGCTCGGCGAGCAGTACACCGGGCAGGATTTTGTCGTCCGCAAGTGGTGGAAGCCCGCCTTTCTCGATGACACGGACACGCTGACTTGGTGGCTGTATGGCAAGAGTTCGACCTACGCGGTCAAGCTGGACAGCGTAATTTTGTGGACGCGGACGGATCAGATTGCGGAGAGTGAATAGCAGCGGTTGCAGTTTGTACCGATCTGAGAACGGTCAGCATAATGTCAAAACTCCTTCCCAAATGTCTCGTTCGCTTTCAACTGTGGTGGATAGTAGTAACCGTAGCAGTAATTTACCTTGCCGCTGAATGCCTATGGAAAATGCTCTTCCTTCGAGGAACGGTTTTTGGTGTTTATTGGCTTTTTGTGATCGTTGACAAAACGATCCTGCCTGTTGCCGTCGCTTTTATCGTCACGGCGCTGATTGTTTTGCTTGTGGGAGCTGTGCGGTCCCTTGCTCACAAACCAGGGATGCGGCAGTTTATGCTGAACGCAAGCATCTTGTTTGTGTCGGGTGTCCTATTTTTGTCTACCTGGCCGATTTTGTTTGCTCAAAACACCGTGCATCTGGACTGTGCTCAAGTCGCTGGCAGAACGTACTATTTGACGGCTTATCCAATGTTCGACGTCAATTATGCCCTGTACGAATGCGATTCTTGGGGGGTATTTTGCACCCGAGTTTACCGTTCGGGTGATATATTGGCGGGCGGCTTGAACGTCAAACTAGTTTACAGGCCAGATACCGGTGAATTGGCCATCCAGGACAGCGAACTGGCAATAATCTATGCGCATCAAGTGCGCTGATTCCTTGATCGGGTTCGGAAATAGTGAAGAACTGTTGAAAATAAGAAAACCTTAATTCGAGGTAGATGGATGAAGAATAAAACAAAACCAACTCTGCTAGACACTCCCATTTTTGAGCGCTGGCATATCAACCTGGAAGTGGCGCTGTACATCCTGCTCGCCGTCGTCGCGACGGTGGCCGTGTTCTACAACCTCGGCGCGCGCACGATCAGCCACGACGAGAGCCTGCACGCACTTTACTCGTGGAAGCTGTACGCCGGGCAGGGCTACGAGCACAACCCGATGATGCACGGGCCGTTCCTGTTTCACGCCAACGCGCTGGCCTATTTTTTGCTTGGCTCCAGCGATTTTGCGGCGCGCATCGTGCCAGCGCTGTTTGGCATTGCGCTGGTGCTGCTGCCGGCCTTTTTGCGCAAAGAACTGGGGCGCGTCGGCGCGCTGGCTGTGGCCGCATTGACCCTGATCTCGCCGTCGACGCTGTTTCACGCGCGCTACATCCGCAACGACATCTATATGATGGTCTGGGCGATGCTGATGGCGATTGCACTGTTTCGCTACCTGGATTCGCGGCATCCCAAATGGCTTTACCTGGGCGGTCTGGCGATCACGTTGTCGATGTGCACCAAAGAGACGGCCTATATCGCCGGCTTTATCGGCTTTACGTTTGTCGTCATCCTTTTTTTGCGGCAAATGCTTTCCGGGCGCGGTTTTTCGGTGGTCTACATTCTTGGTTTGGCGGTGTTGATCTCGCTGGTCGTCGGCATTCTGGTGTTTAGTGCTGTCGCCGCGAATGCGCCGGCCGCTGCCGAAAGCCAAGAGGGCGCGGCCAGCGGCCTGAGTCCCCACAAGGTAAGCGAGGTGCTGATCTTGTTCGCCGGCATTGATATCTGTATGCTGCTGGGGGCCATTTTGGTGCGCCGCGACGAGCGGTTCAAACAACCGCTCACCCTGATGACCGCTTACGTGATCGCCATCGGCGCATTGGCCGTGTGCTGCACGGCGGTGGGCGGCCTGCTCTGGGGGATTGTCACCCAACTGCCGGAAGGCATCCTGTCGCCGCAGGTCTTTCTGGTTTTGCAGGTGGTCGTCGCCGGAGTGGGCGCGGCGGCTGGAGCCTACGGCTGGTGGGTCCTGATGGGCTATGCCCGCGAACGCAAATGGCTTCCCGCCGGGTTTGATGACAAAGCTATGTACATCACCCTCGCCGTGGTGGTGATCCCCTTTGTCCTGCTCTATACGACCTTTTTCACCAACCCCAAAGGATTGGGCAGCGGCACCGTCGGCGCGATCAGCTACTGGCTGGCCCAGCAGGAGGTCAAACGCGCCGGGCAGCCGTGGTTTTACTATTTGATCGTCACCCCCTTGTACGAGTTTTTGCCCGTTGGCGTGGGACTGACGGCGATCTTCTATTACCTGATCACGGGCAAGATCGATCGGCGGAAGGATTTGGATATTCAAACGGGAGGTGAGAACAAGCCTTCGCCGCCTTTTGTGGCCTACTGTGTCTATTGGACGCTGGCCGCTTGGCTGATCTATAGCTGGGCGGGCGAAAAAATGCCCTGGCTGATGGTGCACGTGGCGCAGCCGATGATCGTGCTCAGCGGGCGGCTGATCGATGACCTGGTCTACGGCATCGACTGGGGCGAGGTGTGGCGCAAGGGCGGCTGGGTGCTCTTGCTGATCACACCGATCGTGCTCTGGGCGCTGGGCCTGTTTGTCTTTTTACCCTTCTTTGGCCAGGCTTTTGGCGGCGTTTCGCTCACCGACATCAACGACACGTCGATGTGGCTGATGGCCCTGGTGACGGGCGGCGTGCTGGCCTACGTCGGCTGGCGGGTGCGCGGCAAAATCGGCAACGCGGCAGCTTGGCGTGTCGCCGTGCTGGCTGTGCTGCTGGTGTTGGGCGCGTTCACCGTGCGCTATGCGGTGATGGCCTGCTATATCAACTATGACACGGCCCAAGAGTTTCTGGTCTACGCGCACAGCACGCCGGATGTCAAGCAAACGGTGGCCGAACTCAAAGAGATTTCGCGCCGCCTCTACGGCGACGAGCGTTCGATCAAATTTGCGTACAGTTCGGACGCCACTTGGCCCTTTGAGTGGTATTTTGATGTCAATTTCCCCAACCGCGTCTTTATGGGTCAGGAACCGACCCGCGAGAACACCGACGTGCCGGTGCTGGTGATCGGCCGGGCCGAGATTCCCAAGGTCGAGCCGTACCTGGGCAAGCGATACTATCGCTTTGATCGCAAGCTGATCTGGTGGCCGCACCAGGATTATTATATGGGGCTTTCGCTGGCCCTTACGGGACAAGACATGGGCAAGGTCATACTCAAGGGAGATAGTTCCCTGACTGTCGAGTTGCAGGGGCAGACGGTCGAACTGTTTGTCGATCAACGCACCGTTTATCGTCAGACCGGGGGAGGTCCTCTGACGCTGCAAAACATCGATGTAGGCAACCGACTGGCCGGGCGCGTGGTCAAACGGGACGACGGCACGCTGTTGATCAGAAAAGCGACCGTGCTCGAACCATACAAACACTATTTCTTCCTCGACATGCAAGACCCGCAAAAGCGGCGCGAGTTTCTTGACGTTGTTTTCTATCGTAAATATACACAATCCTTGGCCGATTGGGAGCCGTCGCACCCGTATGCACTGTACGTGCGCAAGGACATCGCTGCCCAGTTGTGGGACTTTGGTGTTGTGCCCGCTGGGGCCGTCGATCTGGGCGAGAGCGAAGAGACATATGCCGGGAACCTTTTGCCGATCAAGCCGGTGTCGGTGTGGGGCAGTTCGGGGATGGGCGAGGGGCAGTTCAGCGCACCGCGCAACGTGGCTGTCGGGCCAGACGGGTCAGTTTATGTGCTGGACAGCGGCAACGCGCGGGTGCAGAAATTCACCGCCGGCGGCACCTGGATCACTGCCTGGGGGCACGAGTGCCGCATCTATGACGCGATGCAGGGTTGCCAGCAAGCCGACGGCGCGGGCGGCTTTTCCGACCCCTGGGGCATCGCTGTGGATGAGGATGGCAACGTCTATGTCGCCGATACGTGGAACCATCGCATTCAAAAGTTTACCGGCAGCGGCGAATTTGTGACCATGTGGGGCCAATATAACATCGCCGATACGCCTTCGAGTATGTCCGGTTATTTCTGGGGGCCGCGCGCTGTGGTGGTCAAGGATGAACTGGTCTATGTCAGTGACACCGGCAACAAGCGCGTGCAGGTCTTTACCCTGGATGGGCAGTTT
The DNA here is from genome assembly GCA_016931365.1 of Anaerolineae bacterium. The sequence continues at coordinate 11,398 of JAFGEY010000179.1, read as the reverse complement.
GTGATCGCCTGGGGCGGCAAGGGTATCGGCGACGGCGAATTCGATGAGCCGGTGGGCCTGGCCCTGGACGCCGAGGGGCGCACCTTTGTCGCCGATACGTGGAACCAACGCATTCAGGTCTTTGAATCCACCCACGAGGATGGCAGCGGACATTTTTACCTGCGCAAATGGGAGCTCGATAGCTGGTACGGGCAGGGGCTGGAGAACAAACCCTATCTGGCCGTCGATGGGCAGGGATACGTCTTTGTCGGCGACCCCGAAGGGGCGCGCATCCTGGTTTTCGACTCGACCGGCAAGTTCCTGGCTACGCTCGGTGGTCACGAGGCAGACGAACAGGTTTTGATCATGCCGCTGGGCCTTGCCGTTGACGACGAAGGGTATGTGTACGTGGTCGATGTCAGGGCAAATCGCGTGCTCAAGCTGCGCCCGTTTGGGCAATAGAGATCGATCTTTTTGATGCCCAATCAAAACCCTGCCATCCCGGCAGGGTTTTCTATTTACGCAACCTGGCGCGGTTATGGTATAATTTCTCTAGCCCAAAACCTGTCAGGAGTTTTCTCATTCATTATGAACGCAGATCGACGCACACGCACGCTGACCTCTCTCTTGTTGAGCATTGTGGCCCTGATCCTCGGCTTGGTGGCGCAGGGCTATTTCGCCGATCCGGTCGAGACGCACGCCGCCAAACCGACCGACGGGCTGATCGTTTGGGCGATCGCCGTGCTGGTCGGCGCACTAGCCGTCGCCCGCGCGCCGCGCCTGCCGCCCCTGCCTTTTGCCGAACGGGCCGCGTCGAACCCGCAGGATTCGTCGATCTCTCCGAGTTCGACGAGCTCTGTGAGATCGCGGCGATTGGTGTGGGCGGCGGCGCTTTTTAGCCTTTCCGGCCTGCTGATCGTGCTCTCGCTCTTTTTGTTTGGCGGCGAAGCGGTGGGCAGCGGCAAATGGGTTCTCTACCTCGCCGCGATCGGTTTGTTTTTGCTCGGCGCCTACGCGCTTTCACCCTTTTCCTGGATCGATCTGCGCCTTTCGTCCGCGGAGTGGGTGTGGCTGCTGCTGATCCTGACCGTTGCTGCGTTTTTCCGTTTTTATCATTTCGGCGAGGTGCCTTTCGGCCTGTGGTACGACGAAGCCGACAACGGCCTGTGGGCTCGCCAGTTGCTCAACGACCCTACGCTGCGTCCCATTTATGCCGAGTCGACCAATCTGCCGGCGCACTTTATGTATCTGATCATGTTCTCCTTCAAATTGTTCGGCGACGGGATGTGGTCTATCCGGTTGGTGGCAATTTTCTTTGGGCTGCTGACGGTGATCGCGGCCTATTTTTGCGGGCGCGAGTTGTTCGATCCGCAACGTGCCGGGCGCGCGATGGGGCTGATCCTGGCCTGTTTGGTCGCCGTCTCGCGCTGGGATGTGAACTGGAGCCGCATCGGCATGCACGGGGTGACGGTGCCCTTTTTCGAGCTGTGGGCAGCGGCGGCGCTGCTGCGCGGCCTGCGCACAAGTCGATTGAGCGCGTTTGCCTGGTCGGGCGTGGCCTTGGGGCTGGGGCTGTGCTTTTACAGCCCGCTGCGCGTTTTTCCGGCAGTGGTGGGCGGATTTCTGCTTTTGTGGTTGGCGCAGCGGCTGTGGCAGATGCAGTGCAGCTATCCGGCCTGGACGTGGGGCAAAAAAGCCGCGCACGCCTTGTTCACCTGGGGTCTGCCGGTGACGCTGCTGCTCATCGGCATGTTGATTGCCGTCGCGCCGGTGGCTCAGTTTGCCCGCAAGCAGCCGGAGCGATTCTGGGCGCGTGCCGACAAGGTGTCGGTGTTCCAGGAGCCTGCCGCGCAGGCTGATCCACTGGGCGTGGTGGGGCGCAGCGCCCTCCGCCATCTGCTGATGTTCAACTATGAAGGCGATCCGAATGGGCGGCACAACCTGCCCGGCGCGCCGATGCTGGATCGGTTGAGCGGAGTGCTGCTGGTGCTGGGTGTCGTGGTGGCAGTCGTCCACTGGCGCGATCCGCGCGCGCTCTTGCTCGGCCTGTGGCTGCTGCTGCCGCTCAGCGGGGGCATTCTCACCGTCAGTTTCGAGTCGCCGCAGTCCTTGCGCTCGATCGGCGCACTGCCGGCAGCTTATGGGTTAGCCTGTATGGCCGTCGCCTGGTTTGCCCAGGAATGGGGGCGCGTCTTTGGCTCTCACGCCGTGCGCCGGCTGGTCGTCGTTGCCGTCGTCCTGCTGGCGGGGATCGGAATTCTGGAGTGTTGGAGCTATTTCGGCCTCTGGGCGCACGATTTCGCCTCCTGGGCGGCCTTCAACCCGGCAGAGACGCACATGGCGCAGGACATCAACGCCTACCGGGATCGCTACGACCTGTGGTTCGATCCGCTGCTGACAGCGCACCTGGCTACGCGCTACCTGGCTCCAGACTATACCCACTATCAGCACTTTGATCCGGCAACCGTGTTTCCCATCCCCAGTACGTCCAGGGAAGGGGTGCTGCTCTTTATCTCTCCAGATACATTCAAAGTGCGCGATGATGCGATGTCGCTCTATTCTGGCGTGCGGGTTGAGACGTTCGAGCACGAGGGAAGCGGCCGCGCCGTGATGTACAAGTATATTTTCGACCGCGATCTGATTGCGTCGGTACAGGGGTTGGACGCCTCTTTCATCTCACTCAAGAGCGGCGAACCGGAGGTCATCTACCGCGTCGATCCGGTCATCGATTTCGACTGGCAAAGCCAGGGCAGCGACGCGCCGCCCCCGGTCTCGTACCCGTTTCAGGCGATCTGGTCGGGCGGGCTGCTGGTCCCGCAGTATGGGGCATATACGCTGCACATCGATGCGCCTGGCGAGGTGTTGTTGATCCTCGACGGCCAGACGGTGTTCAATGGGACCGGCCCGCAGAGCCGGCGCATTATGCTGGCCCAGGGCGTGCACGCTTTTTACTTCGACTGCAAGGTGGCTGGCCCCGGCGCGTTGCGCTTGCGCTGGACGGTGCCCTGGGACAAGGCCGAGCTGCAGACGATCAACGCAGTGCCTGCCGGGGCGTTGTACCGCGTCACTTGGCCGACCAACGGTCTGGTAGGGCGATTTTATGCCGGGGGCGATTTGACAAGCGAGCCGGCCATTGTGCGCATCGATCGACAGTTGGCCTACTATTTCCACTTTTTGCCACTGCCCCGGCCCTACCGTGTTGAGTGGACGGGGCGGCTGCTGACGCCGATGCCGGGCGTCTACCGGTTGGGCGTCAAGGCAATCAGCGCGGCAGCTTTGTACGTCGATGGGCATCTCGTGATCGAGAGCCAGTCGGGTCAGCAAGAGAGTGCGTCACTCGAACTTGCGGCAGGGATGCACGACGTGCGCGTGTCCTTTCTCGACGACCGGGATCGCTCGCAGATATACCTTTACTGGCAGTTTCCGGGCGACACAGGTTTGACATTGGTTCCGCCGGAAGCACTGTTTTTGCCCCAAGCGGACGGGATCGTTCAAGGCTCATGGTGGGATGCACAATGAAATTACACGAATATCAGGCACAAAATATTTTAAGACAATACGGTGTGCCCGTGCCCGGCGGCGACGTGGCTACTTCGGTCGACGAGGTGCGGCACATCGCTACAGCATTGGGCGGGCGGGTCGTGCTCAAGGCACAGGTGCTCACTGGCGGGCGCGGGCGGGCGGGCGGCATTCGTCTCGCCGATGACGTGGCTCAAGCCGAGCGTCTGGCTGACGTGATCTTTGGCATGCGCATCCAGGGCTATCCGGTCTCGAAAATTCTGGTCAACGAGGCGCTGGAGATCGAGCGCGAGGTCTATCTGGGGATGATGCTCGACCGGCAGTTGGCTCAGCCGGTGATCGTGGCCGCGGCGGAGGGCAATGTCGAAATCTCGCGGGTAGAGCACGAGACGCCGGAGCGCGTGTGGCACATCCCCGTCGATCCGCTGCTGGGGCTGCGCGTTTACCAGGTGCGCGATCTGACCAACGGCATCGGCCTCGACCGGACGCAATGGGATACCTTTGTGCGCGTTGCGATGGGGTTGTATCGCGCCTTTGCCGAAAATGAAGCTGTGCTGCTCGAAGTGAACCCGTTGGTAATCTGCCCCAACGGGCGGATGGTTAGCCTGGATGCCCGGATGATCGTCGACGACAATGCGCTGTTCAGACGGCGTGACCTGGCCGAGTTACGCGATGAGACGCAAGAGACAGAGCGCGAGCAACTGGCGCGCCGCTATTCGATCCATTACGTCAGCCTCAACGGCGAGGTCGCCTGTCTGGCCAACGGCGCGGGGCTGGCCATGGTGACAATGGACCTGCTGCGCGCGCGCGGCATTCGCCCATCCTGCTTTATTGACCTGGGCGGCGGGGCGCGTGCCGAGCGGGTTCAAGCGGCTTTGCAACTGGCAATGGCCGATCAGCCGCGCGTGATCCTGATCAACGTCTTTGGCGGCGTCACTCGTTGCGACGTAATTGCGGAGGGGCTGCTTGCCGTCTGCGGTGAATTGGACGTGCCGCTGGTGCTGCGTTTCGACGGCTGGAACGCTCAACAAGCGTACGATCTGCTCGCCGGGCATTGTTCGGCGAAGGGAGCCATTCACACAGCTCACTCTTCGGAGGAAGCAGTCGGGCGTGCGGCGGCCCTGGTCAAGGAGACGAAACAATGAGCATTCTGGTCGATCAAAATACGCGGCTGCTGGTGCAGGGCATCACCACCAACAAAGGGCAATTGTGCGCCGAACGGATGGTCGCCGGCGGCACGCACGTGGTCGCCGGGGTCGACGATGGGCATGGCGGTGAGTGGGTTGCCGGGGTGCCTATCTTTGACACGGCTAGAGAGGCGGTCGCGGCGACTGGCGCTAACGTGGCGATCATTGCCGTACTGGCCAGCCAGGTCGAAGAAGCGATCCTCGAAGCGGTCGACGTTGGGCTGGAGGCGGCTGTGTGCATCACTTCGCTGGTGCCGGTGTGGGATATGGTGCGCGTTCGATCCTACCTGCGCGACAAGTCGATTCACCTGATCGGCCCAGACAGCGCCGGCGTGTTTACGCCGGGCCGTTGTCTGGCGGGCGTGCTGGCGCCGGAATTCCTCAAACCCGGTACAGTAGGCGTAGTTTCACGCAGTGGCTCGTTGACCTATGAATCGGTTTGTCTGCTCACTCGCGCCGGATTCGGCCAGTCGACGGTGGTTTGCGTGGGCAGCGGGTTGATCTTGGGTATGAGCTTTATCGATGTGCTGGCGATGTTTGAGGACGATCCGACCACCGAGCAGGTTCTTATCGTCGGGGAGATTGGCGGGCAGGAAGAAGAGCGCGCCGCCGAATTTGTCGCCGATCGGATGAGCAAACCGGTCGTTGCCTTTGTCGCCGGGCAGACCTCGCCGCCCGGCCGTAAGATGGGTCACGCCGGGGCGATGATCGAGGGGTATGGCGATATGGCGCAGCTCAAAATGGAGGCATTCGAGCGCGCCGGGACGCGTGTCGCGCGATCGCTGGTGGAGGTGACGCAACTGTTGGACAGGAATAGCGTGTAAGATGTACAATCGCTGGCAGGTGTGATTGGTTATAGGAAACCGCGCCACCGGGTCGTTTCAACCGCATACCCAGGGCTTGCAGTTGGACAATGGCTTGTGCTCGTTGACACCTGAGCGTGGTTCTGCTATAATGTGCGCATTGAACAAGATGGTTGGCCTATATAGGCAAAGGAGAGTGAGCCATGGCCGGGAAAATGGTCATCAGTATCGTTCACATTGAAGACACGCCAGAGTTGGTCAAGGTGTTGAATGAAGCCGGGTTCGGCGTCACGCAAATGTCGACCACGGGTGGGTTTCTGCGGCATGGCAATGCGACGCTAATGATCGGCGTCGAGGAAGAACGGGTCGATCAGGTCATGGAGATCATCAAAGTCAACACCAAGCCGCATTCGCAAAAAGGATGGTGGCGTCGGCCGGGACGTCACCAGATGAATGCAGCGACCGTGTTTGTGGTCGATATGGAGCGCGCGCGCATTCCCTCTTGATTGCTTTTAGCTCATCAATTGACGAGCTTTGCCGATGTATCAATATCGGCAAGGCTCGTTTTTGTTTCCCATCCCGAATAAATCGGAATTGAACAGGGCCTGCCTGCCGGGAAAAATTCTTGCACAGGCAATGGAAACCATTGCAAGCAAGGATCTTGGGAGATAGGCCCTACTTGTCCAGCCGCCAGACGGTGCTTTCCGGTCGATCCTCCAGCGAGACGCCGATCTCGGTCAGCCGGCGGCGGATCGTGTCGGCGGTGGCCCAATCCTTGCTGCTGCGCGCCTGGGCGCGCAGGTCGATGATCAGGCGCATCAGTGCATCGTCCAGGCCGGCCGCGGCCTCCTGCGGCAGTTGATCGGGGATCAGGCCCAGGATGCCGCCGCCCAGCTCTCGGTATGCCTCGTCGACGGCCTTGAGCGTGCCCCCACTGACCGCGTCGCCGCTGTTGAGAAGCGTGTTGACCACCTTGTTCAGATCGAACAACGTCGCCATGGCTTGCGGCGTGTTCAGATCGTCATCCATCGCCGCCAAAAAGCGCGCCTTGTGCTGTGCGATCACCTGCCCAAACGCATCGTCGGCCGCCTGCTCGACGTCGGCTCCAGCCAGTTGCTGGCTCGCCAACCTCTGGCGAACCTGTCCCACCGCGCCGATCAGCCGCTCGTAGCCCTTGCCTGCCGCTTCCAGTGCCTCGTCTGAAAAATCGGTGTTGGAGCGATAATGGCTGCTGAGGACGAAAAAGCGAATCGTCGTCGGTGCGTGTCGGGTCAGTGCGTCCTTGACGGTGGTGAAATTGCCCAGGCTCTTGCCCATCTTGGTGCCGTCGACGGTGACCATGTTGTTGAGCACCCAAAAGTGCGCAAACTCGGTGCCGTAGGCGGCCTCGCACTGAGCGACCTCGCTCTCGTTGTGCGGAAAGATGTTTTCCAGCCCGCCGCCGTGGATGTCAAAGGGCAGGCCCAGATATTTGCGCGACATGACCGTGCACTCGGCGTGCCAGCCGGGATAGCCCTGGCCCCAAGGACTGGACCACTGCATAATGTGATCGGATGTCGCCGCGCGCCACACGGCAAAGTCTCGCGGGTCGCGCTTGTCGGGGTTGATCTCGACCCGCGCGCCCTCTTCTTGCTCTTCCACTTTGCGCCCGGAGAGCTTGCCATAGGGGGGCCAATCTTTGACCGAGAAAAAGACCGAGCCGTTGCTTTCATAGGCGACGCCTTTGGCAATCAGCTCCTCGGCCAGTTCGATCTGCTCCGGCACATGGCCGCTGGCGCGCGGCGAGATGTCAGGGCGGAGCACGTTGAGTGCGTCCATCGACTCGAAAAAGGAGCGCGTGTAAAACTCGACCACCTCCATCGGCTCGACCCGTTCCTTTTGCGCCTGCTTGCCGATCTTGTCTTCGCCTTCGTCGGCGTCGTCGGTCAGATGGCCGACGTCGGTGATGTTTTGCACATAGCGCACCCGGTAGCCAACATATTCCAGATAGCGGTGCAGCACGTCGAACGAGATATAGGCTTTGGCGTGGCCGATGTGCGCGTGGCCGTACACGGTCGGGCCGCAGACGTACATCCCGACAAAGCCTTCGTGAAGCGGTTCAAATATTTCCTTTTTTCGCGTCAAATAGTTGTATAGTTGCAGAGACATATAAATTCCTCCCGGTCGTTGGGTAGTTTGGTGGTTGGAAACAAAAACCCCCGTTCACCGCATCGGTGACGGGGGCCAGGCAGCACAAACCTGCACCGGATCAACCAGGCGGCAAATCGAGGGTCCCCATACAGATGCAGGCGTGAATGTTCATTTTGAACCTTTCCGTCAAGTGAGCTTATTATATCACACATAATGATGTCAGGCAACACCCAGTTTCCGCAGCAAGGCGATGAAATTGGGTTCGCGGTAACCCCAGTCCACGGCCTCGACGGGTTGAATCTCGGCCAGTGTGCGTGTTTCGCCAACCGGCACGAAAATGGCGTTGTAGCCGCCGCCCAGGGGATTGTCTGGCGTGGGCGCGATCCAGTTGGGCAGGCCCGGCGTCCAGCGTTCCACGTCGATGACCTGACCCGCGACGCGGTGCACCCAGGTGGATACGTCGCCGCCGGGCGCAGCATAGGCCACGGCAGAGACGATCTCTGCCCGGCGATCTGATACGCCGCCGAGTCGATCCAAAATGTCCTGGCGCCCCTGTTGTTTCAAATAGTGTCCTGCGCGGACGCCCGGCTGACCGCCCAGCGCATCGACATACAGGCCGGTATCCTCGGCCAGCACGGGCACGCCGATCCGCACAGCAACGGCGAGCGCACCCTGCCTGGCAATCTCTAATTCCGTTTCGCCGATCTCGTCGTAGCGGACGGCCTCGCCAAACCGCTCGGCGGCGGCGATAATGCACACGTCACTGCCCAGGTGTCCGGCAATCCAGCGCAGTTGGGCCAACTTGGCTTGGTTGGTGGTGGCAAAGTAGAGAGTATGGGTCATTGCAAGGCCGCCTGGGCGCGTTCGATGCAGCGCGTCCGGCCCAGTAGCAGGCACGCTTCGATCAGGCACGGCCCGCCCAACTGCCCGGTCAGCGCGGCGCGGACCACAAACATTGAATCGCGGCTGCGGATGCCGTGCGAGTTTTTGAATTGATAGCGCAGCGCGGTCACCAAGCGGTCGAGGGGATCGTAGGCAAAGGGTTCGAGCGTCGAGAGGCCGTCGACAAAAGCGCGCAGCACGTCGGGCGCATAGGGCTGTGCCAGCGTTTCGACGGCGTCGGCTTGCACAGGAAATTGGTCGGCGAAAAAGGGGCGCGCCAGATCGACCGCCTGGGCCAGATAGTGCGTTTCGTCACGGATCGCCGCGGTCACAAGTCGCTGCCACTTAACGGGGGAAAGGCCGGTGCCGTCTGCGCGGTGCGCAACGCCAAACGCATCCTGCCAGCGAGGAATAAACATTTCGGCCAGTGTCTCAGCATCAAACTGGCTCAGATAACGCCGGTTGAACCAGTCGAGTGCGTCCCGGTCAAAAGTCGCCGGGTGGCGAGAGATCCGACGAATGTCGAATTGAGCGACCAGCTTGTCCAGGCTCCAAACACGCCGCTTGCCCTTGGGCGACCAACCCAGCAGGGCCAGCGCGTTGACCAGGGCGGGCGGGAAATAGCCTTCTGATCTGAAAACGTGCAGTGGTGTGTCGCGATGATCGGCGATCGATGGCAGGTGGGCGAACTGCGGCGGCGTCCATCCCAGTGCTTCGTATAATTGAAGCCGGTAAGGGACATCGGGCAGGTCGTCTACGCTGCGAATGACGTGCGTCACTTCAGACAGGTGATCGTCGACCACATCGGCAAACAGCGGCGAAGGGTGGCCGTCGAGATCGATCGGAAAGGGATCGTTCAACGCGGAATCAAATTCACGAAGGACGAGATCATTGATATGGATTTGACCGTTATGGGAGATTTTGAGTGAAATTGCAGATTCGGCGGTGGTGGATTGAGCGTCATTGTGATGTGCTTGGCCCTGGTCGACCAACTGTCTCGCGTACGCCTGATACAGCGCGAGACGCTCTGATTGAAGGATGGGCTGCTCATCCCAATCCAAGCCAAGCCAGCGCAACTCTGTGCACAGAGCGTCAAGCTCACTTTCAACTCGACCACGCAAGACAAATGCGCCGCCGTACTGCCGGGCAAAAAGCCAGTTAAAAAGAGCTGTGCGCGCGTTGTCGATGTCGAGGTGTGTGAGTTGGCTGGGCGAGAAACAGACCCGTACGCTCATCTTGCTCGGATGTCGGCAAAGATCATCCGCCCGGCGGCGGTCTGGATCGCACGCGTGACCTCGACGTCGACGGTCTTGTCAACGTAATTGACTCCATTCTGAACGACGACCATCGTTCCATCGTCCAGATATCCGACGCCCTGAGAGGGATCGCGGCCTTGCTGGATGATCCGCACTTGGAAGGTTTCGCCCGGCAAATAGATGACTTTGACTGCGTTGGCCAGCTCGTTGATGTTGAGCACTTGGACACCCTGGATTTCGGCGACGCGATTGAGGTTAAAGTCGTTGGTCATCACCGGGCAGTGCAGTTGGCGAGCCAGCATAATCAATTTGTCGTCGACGTTGTTCACGTCCTCGATGTCCATGTCCGAGATGCGAACGGGCGTGGGCGAGTTTTTGCGCATACGGTTCAGCACTTCCAGCCCGCGTCGACCGCGCACCCGCCGCATATCGTCCGACGAGTCAGCGATGTATTGCACCTCATTGAGCACAAAGTGGGGCACGACCATTGGCACCTGGACAAATCCGGTCTGGGCAATGTCGGCGATGCGCCCGTCGATGATCACGCTGGAATCGAGCAAGATCATGCGCTCGTTTTTGGGCGCGGTTTTATCCTCGCCCGAGAGACCCGTGCGCCGCAGTTTAAGCAGGTTTTCGATGTCGCGCGCGCGCATCACCATGATCGCCACGCCAAGCCAGGCAAAAAGCACTGTAAATGCGATAGGAGCAATGCCATCCCACGGTTCGGGGAGGTTGGACAGGGGAATAGAGAGCAATGCACCGACGACCAGTCCGATGACCAGGCCGATCATGATCGCCACCAGTTGTTGTGCGGGCAGGCTACGGATGCGTTCGCGTATCCACCTGAGCGGTTTGGTGGTAAACCAGGGGGTGAGCAAACTGCCCAGCGCAGCGCCGGATAAAGAAAGGATAAGGACGTAACGTACTTGTTCTGCGTCGGAGCTGCCCACTTCTCTGGCCAGGTTGATGCCCAACTGCCAGCCTACAATGGCTAACACCACCATCCCGATCAGGCGTAACACAAATTCAACGCTCATACGACCTCCTTGTGTTACACACCGTTCTTGTTGTTTGAGCTTGAATTTCTCCTTTCGGGTTAAAAATTCAAGAGACAAAGGACGGAATAATTGTAATAATATCATAGAATGTTATCTCATATTATCACATTCGAAGGCAAAAGTCAAAATAGGTTCGGACTCTAACTTGAAAATCTCTTGACTTGGGAGCAAAAGCACTTTATACTAGATACAACAATGACCATGCACAAGTCCGACTGGAAAGGTTCGATGGAGCAATGGAGCGATTGGAGGAGTGCTATACCGTCCGAGGCCAGGGCGGTTTTGAAGCATGTCTGGTGATTCAGGAGCGACTTCAGCGGTACGGTCTGTGCAGCTATACGCGGTGGGATCCCACTCCACCCAAGTGGCGCTTTTTTTTCGAGACCAATCTCAAACCGGAAAAGGCACTGGAACTGTTAGGCAAATACGCCGACCGCTATCAAGTGGCGATCCGAGATTGATAGGCTAACTCGTCGTAAAATCAGGCGAGGCCGCTCTCGGTATCCCTGCACTTAATCGTGGTCAATTGCACCATTTTTCGACGAGTTTCTGCATCTCAAAAGAAGGGCGTCCGCGTCGTCTCG
>JAFGEY010000178.1 GCA_016931365.1 Anaerolineae bacterium | reverse complement strand
CGAGGCCCTGGGCGCGGTCTTGACGCAAATCCACTGCCCGCCGATCAGGTTGGCGCTGCCGGGGCCGGTGAGGATGGTCGTTACCCCCTCGCGCATAATCTCTTCGACGGCGGGATCGGCCGGGTTAAAGGCATCGAGGGCGCGCAGGTGTGGCGTGATCGGATCGGTCATCTCGTTGCCATCGGCCTGGTTCCAGCCGATGCCGTCGGGAAAGAGGCTGACGTGGCAGTGCGCGTCGATCATGCCGGGCATCACCACCTTGCCCTCCGCATCGTAAATTTCGGCATCGTCGGGAATTTCGATCCACTCGCCCACGGCGACGATGCGCCCGCCTTCGACGAGGACGGTGCCCTTGTCGAGCGTGCCCTGGGTGATGGTCAAGATTTTTGCGTTGGTGATTGCGATCATTGGATATCCTTTCAGATTGGATTTCCCCGGCCAAGATGCTTCTGATCTTGACTGGGGATACACAAGCTATTGCGACAGATTATTCAGGACGATGGGCAAGTAAACGGCATAGTCGGATTTTCGAACCGCCCACAGTTCGTAGCCATGTGTTCCATCGGTGGCACGGAAAAGGATCAGCCCGTTTATTTCGGTCATATATTGTGCATATGACCAACCGCTGCCGGGATAAATGTCGCGGATGAGCATAGTTCCTGCTTCTGTGCCATCACTTCGCCAGACTTCTTTGCCGGTGATGCCGTCATCGCTGTTAAAAACAAGCGTATTGCCCAAAACACCAAAGACGGTTGGGAATGAAACACCCGTTCCGGTATAGATATCTTTGACCAACACTGTGCCGGCCTTAGTGCCATCTGTTTTCCATAATTCCCGGCCATACACGCCTTCGTCTGCGGTGAAAAAGACTGTATCGCCTGCCTCCGTGAACTGGCAAGCATAAGAAGTATTTGCGCCGGTATAGATGTCTCTGACCATCACCGTTCCTGACGCCGTGCCATCACTCTTCCAGAGTTCGCCGCCATGCACGCCGTCATCAGCATGGAAATAAAGCGTGTCACTGATCACGGCCAGACAGGATATGGCATACGAAGCGTCGCCTGGAACGGTGTCCTTGATCATCGTCGTGCCACCCTCGGTGCCATCACTTTTCCAGAGTTCGTAGCCGTTAACACCGTCGGATGCGATGAGGACAAGCTCATTTCCGAATGCGGCTAGTCGCTGAATGCCTGAAAAGCACTTGACAGAGACGGTGCCAATTTCCGTACCGTCGCTTTTCCAGAGGCAGTTACTGGAAACAAAGAATAGCGTATCCTGAATGCCGACCATTGATGGCGAAGATGGGTCTTGGACCGTGTCAACATACATTGACTTGACCAATACTGTTCCCGTCTCGGTTCCATCGCTTTTCCAGAGGCCGCTTGACCCCCGAAAGAACAAAGTGCCACTTACGTTGGTCAGCAAATCGGGCCAAGTGCCTGCCAGCTTGACTGTTCCAGCCTCGGTGCCGTCGCTCTTCCACAGGTTGGGGAAAGCGGGGGCAGGTGCATTCATGACCGCAAAAAACAATGTATCCTGAATGCCCAATAATTCGCCAAAACTCGAGTTCGAGGAACCCGGATTTAGGTCTGCAACCAAAAGCGTTCCGGCCTGGGTTCCATCGCTTTTCCATAGCTCTACGCCATGTGTGTTATCGTTGGCGAGAAAGAACAGCGTATTTCCCACGCGAGCAAATTTTGCTGGAGATGAGCCCGTTGCGCCTTCATAGATGTCCTTGACCATATAGGCTGACCAATGTTCATCTGATGCGGCAGTGATTTGCAGCGATTGCACGGCATGTTGCAGGTCCGGTGTGGGTTGCCGACCAGAGACACTCGCCGTAAACACAAGTGCGAGGGCAATGCCGACGCTGAGAACCAAGAGCACGCGCGGCATCTGTCGATGGAAAAGGGGCGTGACATTTGATCGGGTGGATGGATTATCCTGGTAATTCATTTTTCTCCTTTTATCGTCGAATAATCCAAAGTATTATATTAGGTATGTATTGGGTTCAATCTGATGCTCAGCGCATTTTACGGCCCTCCCTCAACGACGACTTGGCCCAGCAAAACCCGGTCGCCGACCGCGCCGCTCGGGTCAGCGATGGGAAGCCTTTGCAGGTTGCCCGGGTCGTACATCCCCACCTCGATCACGTGCGTACCGGGCGCGGCGTCCGGCTTGACCGCGATCTCGTATTCATCCACCACGATCTCGCCCGGCAGCCACAGCGTGGTGGGATACGCGCCGCTGACCGGCGGATTGTCCTTTTGCCCGCGCATCCCTTCGTTTTGATCGAGCAGATGCGTGAACACGGTGTAGGATACGTCCATTTCTTCCAGGCAGCGCCAGATCAGCGTCAGGCGCAGCGACTCGCCGGGCCGGGCCGCGCTGCGATCCAGCGTATAGCCGACCAGCTCGACCGGTCCCAGCCGCGCGCCGACCGGGTGATCGAACGGCGGTAGCTCCCACAGGCGGTCGGTGGCCTGCACCTGAATCTCGCCCAGCAGCACGCTTTCCTCGCCGCACATCAACCCCAACCGGAGCTGATAGCTGCCGGCGGGCAGGTCGGCCGGCAGACGCAGCGCGTAGCGGTCGCGCACAAACTCGCCGGGCTGCCATTGGCTAAAGGGATACTGCCCGTGTACGGGGGCATCATTCCACAATGAAATGCGCTCACCCTCTCGGTACAACCCGATCATCACCTGGCGATTTTCTTTGAGGTCTGCCACAGCCTGCCAGTACAGGGAGAGGATAATTCGCTCGCCGGGGCGCAGGGAGGTGCGCTCCAGGTCATAGCCGAGCAGCGTCAGTGGCGCGCCATTTCCAAACGCAAAGGTCTGCTCCATCCGGTGCTGGATCGGCGGCAGTTCTGCCGGCGGCGCGCTCGCCGGAGCGATCTGGATCGGGCCGATCTGCGCCGCCGTCCCCGCCATCTGCCCGGCCGGGTTGAGCAGCGGCAGCCGCGCGTCGAGCGAGGGCGCAAAGACGCCCACGGTCAGCGCGTATTGGCCCGGCGGCGCGCCCGGCGCGATGGCGATCTCTTTGCGAAAGAGCACCGTCTCGCCGGCGCGCCACTGCGCCGAGGGATAGTTGAAAAAGGTCTCGCCGCCCCAGCCAAAGCCCAGCTCGTCGACCAGCTCGACGAAAAAGGTCCAGTCTTCTTGCGTCGTGTCGCGCAGGATGCGCCAGTAGAGGGTCACGTCGAGCGTTTGGCCCGAAACTGCCGGAGCGTTCAGGTCATAGCCGATCAACATCAGCGTGTTGCCCAGGTTGATCTCGGTTGGCCGCTGCGGCGAAATGGGCGGCCGGCGATCCGCTGTGAGCAGGTAAGCCTCAAAGCCGATGCCACCGTCCGGCCCCATGTCTCGATGCACCAGCGCATCTTGCGGTATGTAACGCGCCAAAACCGGATCGAGCGGGTTGGTAAAGTCAAAGCTGTACAACGCCGGGCGCTCGTCGGCGCCCAAAACCAGCGTCTGCCCGCTGAACCATTTGAGATGCGCGTAATTGGCGCACAGGGCGGCAAAAGTGGTGTGTCGATAGCTGCCGTTGCTCACCCACAGCGCGGTATCTTGTGCATTTTGGCCGCCGAGGTACTCGGCCGCGCGGCGCAGGCTGGCCGAGCCGCGATAGTATGCGCCGGCGCTGTTGGCCCATACTCCGGCGTACTGATGCCATGTGGTGATGCCGCCTGCCAGCAAGATAGTCAGGCACAGCAGAGGGATTGTCCACGCCGGGGACAGACGTTTCAGCCAGCGTTGCGCGATCTGTAACGACAAGGCGATGCCCAGCGCGGCAACGTAAAAAACGACCGGCGACATGCCCATGCCGCGCAGGTGGTGGGGGATGCCCCGTGCGCCGAGGATGTTGGGGATCATCATCACGGGAAGCCAGAGGAGGAGTAAGGGATAAGGGGTAAGGGAATAAGGGGTAAGGGAATAAGGGCGTTTGAGGGCCAGAAAGATTTGATAGATACAGACGAGCAGCCCGCCATAAAAGGCAATGCCGATTAATGGGCCAAAGATCGGCTTGCCGGGCAGGTTGTAGATCGGGTCGCCGTCGCCGCGCACGGTAAAATCGCCGAGCATGTTCCACGTTGCCTGGAGGAGCGCGCCGGGCAGATCGCCCTGGTGGATTTCAGGGTCGAAAATCGATGCCTGCGACATACGGACGCTGAAAAATTCCGGGTTTTGGATGAAAAACCAGCCCAGCGGCGCAAAGGCGAGGAGCGCGCAGAGGCTGAAAAGCGCCCACTGCCGCAGGCGCAGCCGGGGCGATCCCCAGGTCGAGATCGTCCAGAGAGCAAAAAAGCCCAGTACCAGCGGAAAGGCGCGGATCGCCAGGTAGGTGTTGGCCGAGAGGCCGCACAGCAGCCCGGCCAGGGCCAGTT
>JAFGEY010000177.1 GCA_016931365.1 Anaerolineae bacterium | reverse complement strand
GTGGTCGAGACGACCGGCGCGGGCGACGGCTTTATGGCGGCGATGATCGCCCACCTGCTGCCGTGGCGGGAAAAGCTGGGTTCCCTGGCTAGGGTCGAGCGGGCGGTGGTGGAGGAGGCGTTGCGCTACGCCAATGCCGTCGGTGCGCTGACCTGCACCAGGATGGGCGCTATCCCTGCCCTGCCGACCAGGGCGGAGGTTGAGGCGTTTATGGTCTCGTAGGGGCGAAGCATCCCTTGTATGTGGTTCGTTGACCAGGCTGCTCGGACAGTAGAACCAGGTTCAACCAGCAGGTTTTGTCTGGGGATGTTTCGCCCTTGCCGGCTCTCGCTCCAACGGTCTCCGTCGGAGCGTCGGGTGGGCGTTTCCACGCGGGAGCGAGTGAGTGAGGGGACCTTACAGAGCGGAGATGGCGAAATGCATATTGCAGAGTTTCAGCAGTGGGTCAAGGATGCGGATGAAGAGACGCAGTGGAATTATCTCACCACATTGCAGCTCTTGTCCCACCTGACCGAAGAGGTGGGAGAACTGGCCCGGTCGATCAACCGCATCTACGGCTATGCCGAAGAGAGAGAAGCGCATCTGGCGAGCGTGGGGCACGAACTGATGGATGTGTTCTGGTTCCTGGTCAAGATCGCGAACCGATTCCAAGTGGACCTTGACGTTGAGGCGCAGGGTCTCGTCCAGCGTGCGGGCGAGTGGACGGTGGAGATGACCGGGAAACATCGCCGCGAACTGGTTGCCGGCCTGCAAGCCTTGAACGAAGAGCTTGTAGTGGTGAGAAGCAAGTTGAACTTGGCGTAAGAGAGAGGTATATCAGTGACCCTTGATTGGACCCCCACCCAACTCGCCGGCATCATCGACCACACCTTTCTCAAGCCCTTTGGCGCGCCGAAGGACATTGAAACGTTGTGCGCCGAGGCGCGCCGGTACGGCTTTGCGATGGTGGCGGTCAACCCGGCCGAGGTCGAGCGCTGCGTCGAACTGCTGCGCGGATCGTCGACCCGCGTCGGCGCGGTGATCGGCTTTCCGTTGGGGCAGAACACCCCGGCGATCAAAGCCTACGAGACGCGCGACGCCCTCGAACGCGGTGCGGGCGAGATCGATATAGCGATCAACGTCCGCGCGCTGCAAGCGGGCCGCGTCGTCGTGGTGCGCGACGAGATCGCGGCGATGGTCAGGGCCTGCCGCCCGGCGGGCGCGATCAGCAAGGTGATCCTCGAAACCTGCTACCTGACCGACCCTGAAAAGCGCGCCGTGTGCCGGATCGCGCTGGACGAGGGCGCTGATTTCGTCAAAACCTCGACCGGGTTTGGCCCCGCCGGAGCGACGGTGGCCGATGTGCGCCTGATGCGCGAGGCGGTCGGGCCGGCGATGGGCGTCAAGGCGGCGGGCGGTATCCGCACGCTGGATCAGGCGCTGGCCCTGATCGCGGCCGGGGCGACGCGTCTCGGCACGTCGAATGGGGTCAAAACCGTCCAGGAACTCCGGGCGCGGCAGGGATTGTGATGCTCAAATCGCTTCAAATCGGCTCCCTGACCGTCGATTTTCCGCTCATTCTCGCGCCGATGGCCGGTTACACCGAACTGCCCTTTCGCCTGCTGTGCAAGCGCTACGGTGCGGGGCTGGTGTTCACTGAGGTGGCGACGGTGGAGGGCATTGCCCGTGGCACGCCGCGCACGCTGCATTACCTGCAAACCGCGCCACAAGAGCGCCCGGTCGGCGCACAGGTGTATGGCACTAACCCCAACGCGATGGCCGAAGCCGCGCGGGCCATTGAAGCGATGGGCACGTTTGACCTGATCGACATCAACTGTGGCTGCCCGGTGCGCAAGATCGTCCGTCACGGCGCGGGCGCGGCCTTGATGGGCGATCCGGCGCAGATCGAGCGCATTGTTCGCGCCGTGCGCGCGGCAACATCATTGCCGGTGACGGTCAAGACGCGCCTCGGCCTCGCTCCGCACCGGTTCGATATCGACGAGGTGGCGCGTGCGGCGGAGGCGGGCGGCGCCGACGCGCTGTCTGTTCACGCGCGCTTTGCCTCCGCCGGTCACGGCGGGCCAGCGCAGTGGGACGCGCTCGAACGAGTCAGGCGAGCCTGCTCGATCCTGCTGATCGGCAACGGCGGCGTGCGCAACGGGCAGGACGTGCTGGACATGCTGGCCCAGACCGGCGTCGACGGGGTGATGATCGGCCGGGCGGCGCTGGGCAACCCGTGGATATTTGACGAGGTCCGGCACGCTCTAGAGAACAGGCCGTACACGCCGCCATTGATGCAGGAGCGCCGTGCGGTCATTGTCGAGCACCTGGATGGGCTGTACGAGCGCAGCGTGGCCGAGGGGGGCTGGCGCAAGCGGCAGCGCGCCACCGCCGAACTGGTGGCCTGTCGCAAATTCCGTGCCCATCTGATCTGTTACCTGGCCGGGCTGCCCGGCGTCAGTGGATTGCGCGGACGGCTGGCCGAGTTGAATACCCGGCAGTCGATCCTGGATGCGGTCGATGCGGTTCTTGCCGGAGCATACAGAGGTGGATGATCAACTATCCAGCTGATCCAGAAAGGCAAGGTTGTTCAGTTCTCCATTTTAGACAGGATTCACAGGATGAGCCAGTCAATGGCAATGGACAAAAATCCTGTCAATCCTGTTCATCCTGTCCCAAAATTGGCTGACAAGCCCATACGCTTTTGAGAACTGAACAGCCCTGTCCAGAAAGGCACGTTGATGAATGCAACACATTTATCCGATCTGTGGGAAAAGTTGACCCGTCCCCGGTCGACCGATGTCGAGAGTGTGCGCCGGGAGTATATGACCAAGGCAGTGTTTCTTCTCTTATGCAGCGTGACCGTGCCATTGACCCTCATCTTTGGCATTGGCGGGCTGTTTCAAGTTTTTCCACTCGACTCTGCGTTGTTCACACTGGCGATGACCTTATTCTTTGGCGGCGGTTGGTGGCTGTCACATCGCGGGCACTGGCAGATTGCCGGGTATATCCCACCGTTGATCATCTTTGTGACGGCAGTATATGGCAACGTGGTTGGCGGGGCCGGCGCGCCAGCAATGGTGTTGTACGCGCTGTCGATCGCCCTGTCGGCGGTTTTGCAGGGCAAGTGGACTCAATGGGTGACGCTTTTCCTCAGTGTGGCGGTCTATACGGGGATCAGCCGGGCGCAGTTAGCCGGGTATATGTCCGTTCAGCGTTCGGCGGAGGCGGTATTTGGCAACCGGGTGACTATTATTGGCGGCACCTATGCCAGTATTGCCGTTTTGCTGTGGCTGTTGATCGGCCAGTTTCAACGCGCGTTGATCCGCCAACGGGAGGCTCAAGACGCTGAACGCGAACAGCGTGTCTTGGCCGAAGCGCTGCGCGACACGGCGGCGGCGCTCAACAGCACGCTCGACTTTGACGAAATCTTGGGGGCGATTCTGACCAACGTCGGGCGCGTGGTGCCGCACGATGCGGTCAACATTATGTTGGTCGATCCGTCAAGTGGTTTGGCCTACGTAACCCGCTGTCGAGGTTATGACCGGGGCGAGCCGGGCCTGGAAGCATTGGTGTTGGGTTTGCGGTTTTCGACGACTGAGGTGATTACCTTGCGCCATATGCTTCAGACTGGAGAGCCTTTTGCGATTGCCAATACGCGAGACTACCCCGGCTGGATCGACGGCCCGGCGACGCATTGGGTCGGCTCTTATGCCGGCGCGCCGATTCGTATCGGCGGCGAGACGGTCGGCTTTATCAACCTCGACAACGTGATGCCCGGCTTTTTTACCCCCCTTCACGCCGAGCGTCTGCGTGCGTTTGCCGATCAGGCCGCTATCGCCATTCAAAATGCCCACCTGTACGAGCAGGCGCAGCGCGAGATAGCAGAGCGTCGGCTGGCGGAGCAGTCGCTCAAGTCCGAGCAGGAACTTTTTGTCCAGGGACCGGTGGTCGTGTTCAAGTGGGGTGTTGGTGAAGGCTGGCCGGTCGAGTATGTCTCTCCTAATGTCGATCAATTTGGGTACCAGGTCCAAGATTTGCTCCAGGGGCGCGTTCAATACCACGACTTGATCCATCCTAAAGATCGTGATCGCGTGATTCCTCGCGATACGCTTCGTGCCACGCAAGAACACAAGGACACAGGCCTTATCTCATCTACGCTCGAATATCGTATCGTATGTGCTGATGGCCGTGTGCGCTGGGTATACGACTATACACGGTTGGTGCGGGACGGGCAAGAGAATCTGTTGTACTATCACGGCTACATTTTGGACGTGACCGAACGCAAGTTGGCTGAAGAAGCGGGGGAGAGATTGCAGGCCCAGTTATTCCAGGCGCAAAAGATGGAGGCCGTAGGCAAACTGGCTGGAGGTATTGCCCACGACTTTAACAACAATCTCACGGCCATTCTCGGCTACACCGAGCTGTTGCTCGAAGAGTTTCAGGACGATCCGCACGTGCAGGACCTGAAAGAAATCGCTCAGGCGGCCTCTCGCTCTGCTGCGCTGACGCGACAACTCCTGGCCTTCAGCCGCAAGCAGATCATCCAGCCGATCACGCTCAATCTAAACGATGTGGTCTCCAATATGGAAAATATGTTGCATCGTTTGATCGGCGAGGACATTCGCCTGATTACGTTCTTGCGGCGGCCGCTTGGTCTCGTCGAAGCAGATCCGGGACAGATCGAGCAGTCGATCGTCAACTTGGCCTTGAACGCGCGGGATGCCATCGTCCAAAAAATGACTCAGATGGCGGGACCGTTTGAAGGCAAACTGACGATCGAAACGGACAATGTGATCGTCGATCAAGCTCAGGCAGATAGACACCTCGAAGCCGAGCCGGGCGAATATATCCTGTTGTCGGTCAGCGATAATGGCACGGGGATGGATCAGGAGACCCGGCAGCACCTGTTTGAGCCTTTTTTCACCACTAAAGAAAGGGGCAAAGGAACGGGTTTGGGCCTGGCCAGCGTCTATGGGGCGGTCCATCAGAATGGGGGTGTGATCTGGGTGTACAGCGAACCAGGGCTGGGCACGACGTTCAAGATTTACCTGCCCAGAATATCGCACGGGGACTCCCAATCACACTCTCCGGTCCAGCCCAATGAATACAAGCGAGGCACAGAAACGATTTTGTTGGTCGAAGACGAGTCGATGGTGCGCGCCTTTGCGCGGCGGGTGTTGGAGGAGCAGGGATATCTGGTTCTCGAAGCGAAAAATGCTGCCGAAGCCATTGCGCTTTCCGAGTCGTACGCGGAGCGCATCGATCTTTTATTGACGGATGTGATCCTGCCTGGCGCGATGAGCGGCCATGGTCTGGTCGAACGGCTTGCACCCTTGCGCCCCGCAATGCGGGTGGTTTATATGTCGGGCTACACCGACAATGCCATCGTGCATCACGGCGTGCTTGCGCCTGGCGTCCATTTTGTGCAGAAACCGTTTCGGCCTGAAGACTTGGTGCAGATGATCCGGGAGTCGCTTGATGCGCAGGTGTGAGGAGAGCGGAAGGGCCTATTCCCCAAGATCGTTGCTTGTGCGATGGAGATCATCGCCAGTGCAAGAATTTTCTTCCGAGCGAACAAACTGGCGGATGCAACGCATCCGCATTCAGTTCCGATTTATTCGGGATAGGAAACGCCTGTTCTATTTCTTGCCACTTTGCGACCCAATGATGACGGGATCTGACATATACCCGTGCTAAGATCGAGCATATCGCATAGTCAGGAGTGGGTATGCACATCCATATCAAAGGGGCACGCGAACACAACCTCAAAAATGTCGATGTCGAGATCGGCGCTGGACTGACCGTTGTCACTGGCGTGTCTGGGTCGGGCAAGACCTCGCTCGTGTTCGACACGCTCTATCACGAAGCCCGCCGCCGGTTCTTGGAAGTCTTTCACGTCGGTGGCGGGCTTGGGCTTGCTCCGGCCCACGTCGAGTCGATTGATGGTGTCGGCCCGGCGGTGGCGGTAGGGCAAAACCTGCTCAATCGCAACCCCGGCTCGACACTGGCCTCGGCCTCCGGTTTACACCCCTTTTTCCGGTTGCTTTACGCACGCTTTGGCGAACGTCGCTGCGCTTACTGCGGCGCAAGCCTCATCGTGCTGAGCGAAGACGAGATCGTCGAGCGAGTCGCGGCGCAGAGCACGTGCGGCTCACTCGCGCTTTATGCACCCCTGCTGCGCGGCGTGCGGGGCAGTCACCGCACCTTGCTGCGCCTGCTGGCCGATGAATTCGATCCGGCCGCGCTACGCATCGACGGCCAGCAGTGGGACGGCCAGCCGCTCGACCCCGCCGCGCCGCACGATGTAGAGATCGAGATCGCTGCCTGGGAAGGCGCTGTCCCGGCAACAGAGGCTCGCGCGGCGGTAAGGCGCGCCTGGTCGCTTGGTGCCCATGCTGTCGTTATTGAGCAGATGGTAGGGGCGCACCAGGCAACACGTGCCTCCGTGATCTACTCCCGTGCGCCGGTGTGCGCCGGGTGCGGAACCTGGTTTTCTCCCCTGGAACCCACTCATTTCCACACTCCCTGCCCAACTTGCAAAGGTGAAGGCTGCCCGGAGTGCGCCGGCACCGGCCTGCACCCCGAGGCCGCATCGACGCGCTGGGGCGGTCTGCGCCTGCCCGAGCTACTGTCCCTGTCGGTGGAGGACGCGCGCGACCTGTTTGCCCGCGTCGATGTGCCTACCGCAGCCGGCGGACTACTCGCAACCCGCCGGTTGCGAGCGGAAATTACCCGCCGCCTGGAAGCACTCTACCGCGTCGGCTTGGGCTACATCGCGCTGGATCGCTCTACGCCGACCCTGTCGCGCGGTGAGTCGCAACGCGTGCGTCTGGCGGTGATCCTCACCAGCCGCCTTGAGGACATGCTCCACGTCCTCGACGAGCCGACCATCGGCCAGCATCCCGCCGACGTGGCGCGGCTGATCCCGACTTTCCGTGACCTGCTGGGGCCGGTAGTGTTTGTCGAGCACGACCGCGTGGCTGCCGCTGCCGCCGACCGGGCAATCGACCTCGGCCCCGGCGCGGGCGGCAAAGGCGGCGAGGTTGTGTTTGAAGGCACGCCCGACGAACTCTGGCAGGCCGACACGCACAGCGGGCGCTATTTCAGCCTGCGCGAGCGAGTGCAGACACCCCAGCCACGTCCCGCACCGGAGCGATTTTTGACGCTACGCGGCGCGAATTCCAGAAATTTGCAGGGTATTGACGTGCCCATCGCTCTGGGACGGCTGAACGTGATCGCCGGCGTGTCCGGCTCGGGCAAGAGCACCCTGGTCGAAGAGGTGCTGACGCCGTCCTTGCTGGCGGGGCGGGCGGTTGGCTGTCGCGAGATCGCGATAACAACCACAGAGGACACAGAGGACACAGAGAAAGAAAATAGAAACTCTGTGCTTTCTGTGACCTCTGTGGCCCAAACTCCCAAACCGGTGCTAGTCGATCAAAGCCCCATCGGGCGCAACCCACGCTCCAATCCGGCTACTTATACCAAGCTGTCCGATGTGATCCGCGACTTTTGGGCCGCGCGGACCGGGCTTTCGCCCGCGCACTTTTCGTTCAACCGCCCGGAGGGTGCGTGTCCGACCTGCAAGGGGATCGGCGCGGTCGAGGTGCGCATGCGCTACCTGCCTTCGACCTGGATTCCCTGCGCTGATTGCGATGGGTTGCGCTTTTCCGACCAGGTGCTGGCGGCGACGGTGCAGTTTGAGTCGCCCGATTCGGAAAATCCGCGCTGGCTCTCGGTTGCCGATCTGTACGATCTGAGCATCGGCGAGGTGGCCCGGCTGCTGCTGCACGACGATCGCCTGCCGGATAAA
Organism: Anaerolineae bacterium; assembly: GCA_016931365.1. Next base: position 3,133 of record JAFGEY010000177.1, on the reverse strand, counting down.
CATCGACACACGGCGCGGCACATCCTGCGCGCCCTGCGCGACATCGGTCTGGGCTACCTGCACTTGGGACAGCCGTCGCCCACCCTCTCCGGCGGCGAAGCGCAGCGGGTCAAGCTGGCCAAATTTCTCGGCAAACGCAACCTGTCGGACAGCGTGCTTGTCTTGGACGAACCATCGACCGGACTGCACCCCAAAGACTTGTCCGGCCTGCTGGTGGTGCTCGACCGGCTGGTGTGCAGCGGGGCAACCGTTGTGGTGGTCGAGCACAACACCGATGTGATCCGCGCCGCCGACTGGGTGATCGACCTGGGGCCGGGAGCCGGGCCAAAGGGCGGTCAACTGCTCTACGCTGGACCGCCGGATGGACTGCTAGAAGCGGAAAGATCGCTGACGGGTCGAGCGCTGCGCGAGGAAGACCGAATCATTCCAAATCGCAAATCGCAAATTGCAAATGATAAAGCGCCAGCGCAGGATGGTTTGCAATTTGCAATTCGCAATTCATCGATCTCGATTCGTAACGCACGCGCCAACAACCTGAAAAATGTGGATGTTGACTTTCCCAAAGGCGCGTTAACTGTCGTCACCGGCGTGTCGGGTTCGGGCAAGTCGAGTCTGGTGGGTGACGTGCTGGAGGCCGAGGCGCGGCGGCGTTTTCTGGAGAGCCTGTCAATGTACGAGCGGCAAGGCACGCACGAAGGACCGGAGGCCCCGGTTGATGCGGTGAGCGGGTTAGGCGTGGTCATGGCCGTCGGGTCGACACGCGGGCTGCATGCGCGCCGGGCGACGGTGGGCACGGTGACTGAGCTTTCGCATCACGTGGCCGTCCTGCTGGCCTGGATCGGCGAGCGGCGTTGCCTGAACTGCGGAGCAATGATGGAGCGCCGCCAGGATGGGTGGCACTGCGCCCACTGCGGAGCGGCGGCGCCGGTCGCTCGCCCACGCCACTTTCAGCCGACGCATTACGCCGCCGCCTGTACGGTTTGCAACGGCGTGGGCACGCTGCGCAAGCCCAATCCAGACAAGCTGATCGTCCATCCTGAACTGCCCTTGTGTGGCGGGGCGATGTACTCGCCCGGTTTTTTCCCCAAGGGCTACCTGTGCAAGCCATTCAACGGAGGTTATGATCAGGTGCAGGCGCTTGCCGCTAAATATGGCTTTGATCCGACCGCGACGCCCTGGAACGAGCTGGCGTCGGAGGCGCAGCGGGCCTTCCTCTTTGGTGATCCGTCGCTGATGCCTGTGCATTCCGAGAGCAGAAACGGGCGCACGCGCGACTATATGGCCTCGTTTCCCGGCTTTTTCGGCTGGATCGGCGACTGGGATGTCGGCGGCACCTATACCGATACGCAGATCTGTCCCGGCTGCAGCGGCGGCAAGCTGCGTCCCGAATACGCGGCAGTATCGCTGGGCGGGCACAACCTGCCCGGCCTGAGCACGATGCCACTGTCCGGGTTGTATGAGGTTTTGTCCTCCCTCTCACGGGTGGAGACGCCCCCCTTTTCATCCCCCCCGCATGCGGGGGGGAAAGAGGAGGGGCTGGAACTTGTCCAATCCAGCCTGCACACCTGTCTGCGCCGGCTGCACTTTTTGCTGCGCGTCGGTGTGGGCTATATGCACCTCGATCGGCCTGCGTCGACCGTGTCGGCGGGAGAGGCGCAGCGTCTGTCGTTGGCCGGGTTGCTTGGCAGCGGCCTGACCTCGCTGACTGTGCTGCTCGACGAACCGACGCGCGGCCTGCACCCCTCGGAGGTCGATGCGCTGGTCGAAGCATTGACTGAGCTGCGCGGCAGCCCGCAGAGCACGTCGGCCAATACAGTTATCGTCGTCGAGCACGACCCGGAGGTGATCCGCGCCGCCGATTATTTGATCGACGTGGGACCGGGGGCGGGCGCGGCCGGCGGCGAGATCGTCGCTCAGGGCACGCCGGCAGAGGTCGCCCAACAGTCGACGGCCACGGCGCGCTGGCTGCGCGGCGAGTGCCGCCCGGCGATTCCATCGCGGCGATCTCCGGCCCATTGGATGCATGTCCGGGGCGCATGTGGAAACAACTTGAAAAACGTTGATGTCTCGCTACCGCTGGACGCGCTGGTCGGGCTGTGCGGCGTCTCCGGTTCGGGCAAGAGCACGCTGTTGATCGACACACTGGGCCTGGCCCTGGCTCCCAAAAAACAGACCACCTCGGTGGCTTATGAAAACGTCGAGCCGGGCGCGCACCGGGCTATCGAGAACGCGCCGGGGCGGGTGATCGTCGTCGATCAGACCCGGCGCGGCATCTACAGCCCGGCCAATTTCCTCGGTCTCAATGATGCGATTTACGCCCTCTACGCCGAGAGCGAAGACGCCCAGGCGCTTGGCCTCGACGCCGATGCGCTGGGGCAGCGCTGCTCGGTATGCGGCGGCAGTGGATTGACGCGCATCGAGATGGGCTTTTTGCCCGATGTATTTGAGACGTGCGAGGCCTGCCGGGGCACGGGCTGCCGACCGGAGGCGTGGGCGGTGCGCCTGCACGGTGTGGCCCTGCCCGACCTGTTCGGGCTGACCATCGACCAGATATGTGACCTGTTTGGCGATGTCGAGCGGCTGGCCCGCCCGCTGGGTGTGGCCCGCGAGGTCGGCCTGGGCTACCTGACCTTGCGCCAGCCCGGCTATGCGCTTTCTGGCGGCGAGGCGCAGCGGCTCAAGATCGCCCAGGAGTTGTGCCGCAAGACCAAAAAGGGCGAGCCGACGTTGTACATTCTCGATGAGCCGACGCTGGGCCTGCACCTGGAAGACGTGGCCCAGTTGGTGCGCGTGCTGCATCGACTGGTCGAGGGGGACAATGGCGTGCGCAATTCGGTTTTGGTGATCGAGCACCACCCGCACCTGCTGGCGGCGTGCGACTGGTTGGTCGAGTTGGGGCCGGCCGGCGGGCCGGCGGGCGGCTATGTGATCGCCGAAGGCACGCCGGAACAGGTCGCCGCCGGGCAGACACCCACCGCGCCTTATTTGCGTGCCGTGCTTGCAGAGTGCAGTGCACTCGTAGAGGGCGAGGAGGCAGTAGGATGAACCAAGCCATACATACCCGGCTTGCTCTGTTGCTCGCTGATCCATCGCCTTGCCTGCGGCTGCTGGTGCTGCGCGAGTTGCTCGATCG
>JAFGEY010000176.1 GCA_016931365.1 Anaerolineae bacterium | reverse complement strand
GAGCGGGTGCCGCGCCCGATCATCTGCTGCAGCTTGATGGGCGACTGCACCGGCTTCATAAAGACCAGGTTGACCACCTCGGGCACGTCGATGCCGGTATCGAGCATATCGACCGAGATGGCAATGCGCGGTTTGTCCTTTTTCTTGAAATCGTCCACCAGCGTGCCGCGGTATTCCGATTTGTGCGTGATCACCCGCACCAGGCCGGGGAACTGTGGGAACATCTGGTGAAAGGCCTCCGCCAGCCGCAGGGCGTGCTGCTGGGTGATGGCAAAGACGATCGTCTTGCCAGGGAGCTGCCCGGAGCCGTCCTTGATGCAGGTGTCCCAGATTTCCTCCCACTGGCGGCGCAGGGTATCGGTGTTGCTGACCGTCTTCTCCAGGTCGGTGCCCTCATAGTCGAGCTCGTCGGGGTCGATGCCCTGCTGGATGAGCGCGTTGCGCTCTTCCTCGCTCAGGTCCACGCCCCGGATGCCCTGGCGCTGGAAGCGGGTCTGGGCTGAGTACAGGTCATAATCGACCAGGTAGCCCTCCTCAACCGCTTTCTCGTAGGTGTAGAGATAGGTGGGGCGTCCGTCGTGGCACTCGAACTCGCGGAAAGTATCGCGGTCGATGTACTGTGCCGGCGTAGCCGTCAGCCCGACCATGCGCCCGTCGAAGTACTGCAGCACCTCGTTGAACTTGTTGAAGATCGAGCGGTGGACTTCATCGAAGACGATCAGGTCGAAGAAGGCCGGGGAGAACTGCTCGAAGATGTTGCTCAGGGTTTGCAGGGTGACAGCGTACAGCCGTTGGGAAGTGTCGATACTGTAAGAGCGCAGGCGGGTGCAGGGCTCATGCGGCAGGAAGCGTTCGAAACCGTCGGTTTTGGCCTGCTCCACCAGCGCGTCCCGGTCGGCCACAAAGAGCACGCTGCGGGCCTGGTCGGCGCGCAAGAAGAGGTCGATCAACGCCATGGTGGTGCGGGTCTTGCCGGTGCCGGTTGCCATGACAATCAGTGCCTTGCGCCGGCCGCGCTCGAAAGCCTCGCATACCCGCCGGATAGCCTCGTGCTGGTACGGGCGGTCGACGATCTCGTTGTCGATCTCGATCCCGGCCAGGGGTCGGCCGTGCTCCTGCAGGTAGCGCCGGTTCTCCAGGTCGGCGCGGGTGAAAAAGCCGGAGACCAGGCGCGGGGGCGCGCCATCCGCATCCAGGTAGTAGACCTCGTAGCCGTTGGCCAGGAAGGCGAAGGGCCTTGTGGGTTGGCGCCGGGTGATTTCGTTGACGTAATACTCGGCCTGCGCCTGCGCCAGGCGCACATCGGTGGAAGCGCGCTTTGCCTCCACCACAGCCAGCACCTCGCCGTTCTTGCGGTACAGGCAGTAGTCGGTGACGCCGTTCCAGGGCTCGGCGTCGTAGCCGTCCACCGGGATCTCGATGCCCACCCGCGCGCGGTCGCGCAGATACCAACCAGCTCGCTCAAGCTGGGGATCGATCATTTCTTTACGGGTCTGCTGTTCGTTGATGAAACGCGGGGGCAAGGCTGGCACTCCTGGGGTTCTCTATAAAAAAGTATACAACAAAAATGATGAAACCGAATAAGATTTCCGGATTGTAAGGATGGGCAGCGGGCAGCGTTGCGCACATGCTTGCCCTAAAGTTCACTGCTTAACGATCATCGTTAACGGATGACTTTCATTGAAATTTTTTATCTGCGCTATCTGCGTTCATCTGTGGTTTGCTGCCAGTTCCAGCCGGGATACCCCGCTAACCTTCATCAAACCGCATCCCTCGCCTGCATCTATTGCCACTTGAAAAAATCTCTCCATTCCCTATAATCGATTCATGCCGTGGGCGCATCCCTTCAGCGTCCCGGCAGCATGGGGAAAACTGAAAACATCGCAGCACAAACAGATCGGTTCAAAACACACGCGGCCTGTCCACCTGGAGGCGCGAGGATCACAATCCTTCTCGAAAATCTCGCCTCCCTTGATGCTTGAAATGTCCCCGTGTTGCCGTGTCGCCGTGTCATCTTAACAATGTGAACTTTGTGGTTAGAAAAAAAGGAGTGTTCATGTACGATCCAAGCGATTATCTGCCCGACTTCAAACTTGACCCCCCACCGCCGCCCCCCAGACGCAAGCCCGGCGCGCAGCCCGGCAACGCCAACGCTTACAAGCACGGCTTTTACAGCCGCAAATGGAAGCTGCGCGACCGCAAAGGCCTGGAGAACATCGAAACCGTCGATCTTGCCAATGAGATCGCCCTGCTGCGGGTCTATATTCGGCGCCTCATCGAAAGCGCCCAGGATGGCGTCTCTGACCTGAACGATCTTCAGGTCATCCGCGCCCTCAGCCTGGCCTCAACTGCCCTCAACCGCCTTGTCCGTACCCAGAACAACATCGTCCCCCCGGACAGCGAGCTGCAGCAAATCTTGAACCAGGCCATTGATGAAGTGACCGAAGAATTCGGCCTCAAGGAGCGCTTTGGTGGCGGTAAATAGTGCAGTCGTTCCGCGCTTCCACTCGTGTTTTCTGCCAAAAATTCGCAAAAATGTGCGAAAATCGCGAAACGACTGTGGTCTATTGAAATCGGGAATCACCACTTTTATCTGTATTATT
>JAFGEY010000175.1 GCA_016931365.1 Anaerolineae bacterium | reverse complement strand
GAGCGGCGTGCGCTCGCCGCTAAAGTAGGGCAGGATCACCAACCCTTCGCTGCCCGGCGGGACGGCCTGGGCTTCGGCGGTCAGGGCGGCGTAAGCGCTTGGCCCGCCGGCGGCCTCGGCGGCCATTTCTTGCCGGCAAAAGTGGTCGCGAAACCAGCGGGTGATCGCGCCGGTGGTGGCCATGCCGGCGAGCAGGCAGTAGAGGCCCGGGAACACATAGGGCGTCAGCCACATCGTCTCGCCGGGTGTGATTTCATCCAGGATCAGGGCCAGACAGGTGGTGGTGCCGTAGACGATCATCAGGTCGCCCGGGTGAAGCGCGCCCACACTGAGGGCTTCGGGGAAAACGTCGATCGTGCCCGCCGTCACCGGCGTGCCGGGGCGCAGGCCCGTCTGCCGCGCCGCCTGCGGTGTGATTTCGCCGACCGCCTCACCCGGCCAGGCCAGGGGCGGCAAGGGCACGTCGCCAACGATCGCTTCGGCGTAGCGGTCGCTCCAGGCCAGATTGTGGATGTCGAATAGCGGGTTATAGAACGCCGCCGTGAGCATGTCCAGAATGTATGCCCCGCTCAAGCGGTAGACGAGGAACGAACTCGCCGTGCACAAATAGCGCATCCGGGCATATATCTCCGGTTCGTTGCGGCGCAGCCACAGGATCTTGGGGCCGATCGACTGGGCGGACAGGGTCATCCCGGCCAGTTCGGCCATCTCGGCGGCGCCAAAACGCGCGTTCAGGTCAGCGATTTCCCGGCCGGAGCGCGTATCGATGCCGTACAGGATGGCCGGGCGCAGGGCGCGCCCTTGCGCGTCGAGGGGGACCAGATCGGCCCCGAGGGCGCTGACCGCCAGGGCGGCCACATCGTATCCGGTCACCCGCGCACGGTCCAAAAGGGCGCGCGAGATCGCGCACACGTCGCGCCACCACACGCCGTCGGCGTCGTGTTCGGCCCAGCCGGGACGCGGGATGGACAGGCCGTGCTCGACTTGGCGTTGGGCCAAGATCTCGCCGTCTGCCGTGCACAGCACGCCTTTCGAGCTGAACGTGCCCACGTCGATCCCCATCAGCAGCCGGCCGGCCATGGTCAACTCCTCTGCATACGCTGAAAGTGACTGAATGTGTGCGAGTCTGCCCCGTCACCGCGCCGGGGTAAAATGCTGCGCCGTCCATTCTTGGCATTTCCGTTGAATGCCGGACTGTCAGCCGCACGTTCACAGGCGGCCCGAATTATCCACAACGGCAAGAAACGATACCCTCTTTTTTACGGAATGTTGTACGATGTCAAGGATAGCATAGAGCGAGGGTCTTGTCAAAGCCGGTTGCGGCGAATCACCCCTTTTCGATCCTTTTTGCGCGTTTGGCCCGATTCGAGTATAATCGACCCGGTGATCGAGCCAACGGGGTTTTGTGTTTGGTACCAACCGTGCTATAATTTGCCCCGTTTGCGCGCACGAGCGTCTTGCTTGCTCGAACGCTCCAACATCAAACGCGAATCCAGGAGACCAGAATGAGTCACGAACGCGCCGGCACGCGTGTCGCTGCTTTTTTGTCGAGTTGGTTGCTCTATGGCATCCTGTTTGGGGGCCTGGCGATCGCCGGGCTGTACGGCGGGATATGGATCTATACCAACGTCCGCGAATTTGCGGCGCATACGACTTTTCGCACCATTTCACCGGTCGTCGAGTCCGACACCCGTCCGGTCAAGATCGTAGAGCAGCCCAACGAGCCAGATGGCATTGTGTCCGAGCCGCAGGACAGTAACCCGGCGCCGGTCAGCGTCGTGTACCCCGACATCAAAAATCTGGAGCCGGTCAACATCCTGTTCCTGGGCATCGATCAACGCGCCGGCGAGAGCGCGGCCTGCCGCACGGATACGATGATCCTGGTCTCCATCAACCCCAAGGACAAAAGCGTCAGCCTGCTTTCCATCCCGCGCGACCTGTGGGTGCGCATCCCGCTTCTCAATCACGAATACGGCAAGATCACCACGGCGCACTATTGGGGCGAGATCGAGAAATATCCCGGCGGCGGCCCGGCGTTGGCAATGAAAACGGTCTACAATACGATCGGCGTGCGTCCACACTATTACGTGCGGCTCAACTTTACCGGCTTTGAGCGGATCATCGACACCATCGGCGGCATTGACATCAATGTGCCCGAGACCATCGACGACGCCAAGTATCCCGACAACAACTATGGCGTTGAGCGGCTGTACATCCCGGCCGGGCAGCACCACTTTGACGGCGCAATGGCGCTCAAATACGCGCGCACGCGTTACGGCAGCGATGATTTCAGCCGTATGGATCGCCAGAAGCAGATTATTGCAGCCGTGCGCGACCGAGTTTTAGGGCTGGAAAACCTGCCCCAACTGATCGGCCAACTGCCACAACTGTACCGCGATATGGGCGATTCGCTGCAGACCGACATCCCGGTCGATCTGATGGTTCAGTTGGCCAACTGGGCGCTGGAAATCGACCGCGATCACATTCACGCCGACTCGATCGACCGGCGGATGGTCACCGACGACACACGTGCTGATGGTATGCAGGTGTTGATCCTCGATCAAACCAAAGCCCGGCCAATCATCGATAATCTGTTCCGCGTCCCCACGCCGCAGGCCGAATCGCAGGAGACGAGCGCAGTCGAAAAGCTCGAACAGGAACAGGCGCGAATCGTCGTTTACAACGGCACCCCGTTCAAAGGGCTGGCCGGCAGTGTGTCCGACTTTATCGAAAAGCAAGGGCTTGAGGTCGCTGAACCGCAAAACGCAGCCTCGTTCGATCAAGAATATACGGTGTTGAACGTGTACAATGACAAGCCCTTTACCGTCGATTGGCTGATCAATGTGTTCAACGTTTCGCCCGACCACGTATTCTACCGCTCGATGGAAGCGAGCGATGTTGATATTTCTCTCGTGATCGGACAGGATTTTCCCGTTGACGAATTCAGGTAGGGGCTGATGCAAGTACGCGATGTTTTGTCCATCCTGAGTGGCATTGTGGTTTCATCCCAAGCCAATCCGGACGAGGAGGTCCACCGCGGGTTTAGCGCCGATTTGATGAGCGATGTGCTTCGTTTCGGGCACGAGGGTGGCCTCTTGATCACTGGCCTGACCAATCCACAGGTCATCCGCACCGCCGAAATGCTGGGCATCCGGGTTTTGCTCTTTGTCAGGTCCAAACTCCCCTCGGCAGACTCGGTTGCATTGGCCGAAGAAGCGGGTGTCACCTTGTTGGCTACCCGCTATACCATGTATGAAGCCAGCGGGTTGTTGTATCAGGCCGGGCTTCCCGGCTTGGGACCGGGCGGCGAATACACGCAAACCCCCTGACCCGGCCGGCGCCGGGGCCAGACAAAATTCTTGCGTGACCGGATTCTTGCTCGTTGCGCAAACATTTGTCCGGCCGGGCGTTGAAGGTCGATTCGAGCATCTATGGCTGACGTGACACGCATTCAGGAGATTTTTTACCAGCTGCGCGTCGAAGAGGTGATGACCAGGAACGTAATCACAGTCACACCGCAGACGTCGATGCGCGAGTTTGAGGCCATTCTGCGTGAACGGCGCATTTCGGGCGTGCCCGTCGTCGAGGGCGAGCGATTGGCCGGCGTCATCAGCCTGGCCGACCTGATCGAGGCGCTCGAAACGGGCGAGATGGAGCGAACGGTCGGCGAGCTCATGACGCGCGATCCAGAGGTGCTTCATCCGAGTGAAATGGTGATCCAGGCCATCCGCAAGCTGGAAAAGACCAATTTCGGGCGGTTCCCGGTGGTCCGTCGCAGCACGGGCAATTTGGTTGGTATCCTCACCCGGGGCGATGTGATCCGGGGCACTTTGAAACAGCTGGATATCGACTATCGACAGCGCGAGGTGGACCTTCCCCGCGCGCGTTATTTTTTCGAAGATGTCACCTCCGAGGATACCAGCATTACCCTGCGCTATACCGTCCAGCCCCAAGATTTTGTGCACGGCGGGCAGGCGTCGAGCCAGATCAAGCGCTCATTACAAAGGCTAGGGTTGGGGCCGCAGATTTTGCGCCGCGTGGCCGTGGCCGCTTACGAAGCCGAAATGAACCTGATCGTTCACACGACTCACGGCGGGCGCATCGAGGCGCGCATCCGGCCCAACCTGCTGCGCATCGACGTGATCGACGATGGGCCGGGCATCGAAAATATCGAGCAGGCCTTGCAGCCCGGATTTTCCACCGCGCCAGAGTGGATTCGCGAGCTGGGCTTTGGCGCAGGGATGGGGCTGACCAACATCCAGAACTGCGCCGACGAGATGCACCTCCAATCGTCAATGGCGGCAGGCACCCATTTACATGTTTTGTTCAAATTGGATTAAGTGACACCCGGAGAGTGACGACTATGACAACGCAGATCACGGTCAAACAGATCGTCGAACAATTGAACCTTCAAGTGCTTAACAATGCCGGTCTGAACCGCCCGATCACCGGCGGCTATGCATCCGATCTGCTCAGTTGTGTGATGTCCGGGGCCAAAGAAGGCAATGTCTGGGTCACTTTGCAGGCCCATGCCAACGTGATCGCCGTGGCGTCGTTGATCGGTCTGTCGGCAGTGGTGATCACCGAAGGCATACAACTCGACGAAGGCACAATCGACAAAGCCCGCGATGAAGAGATTACGCTGCTGGTGACGGCAGAAAAAACGTTTGCTATCGTGGGCAAATTGGCAAAATTGGGCATTGAATAGCGTTCGATGCGGCAGTTGAGCGTCGATTTACATGTGCATACTGTTCTATCTCCGTGTGCCGAGGTAGAAATGATCCCGCCGTTGATCGTGCAGCAGGCCCTGGAGATGGGGTTGGATGCCATCGCCATCACCGATCACAACTGCGCGGCCAACGTGAGCGCGGTGATCGAGGCGGCGCGGGACAGTGGACTGATCGTGCTGCCGGGGATGGAAGTGCAGAGCCGTGAAGAAGTTCACCTGCTCTGCCTTTTTGATGCCTTGTCCCAGGTGCAGCAG
>JAFGEY010000174.1 GCA_016931365.1 Anaerolineae bacterium | reverse complement strand
GATGGTCGCGACCCACAAGACGAACTTGCTCATGAGTACAGGATTGAGTGTCGGTTGGTTAGGCATCATTTTACCTCGTTATCGGATATCCTTGTGATGGATACTTTGTGGGTTCGGCGGCGCGGATGGCCTTTTCTAGCAGGTTTTGCAAGGTGAGCGCTTCATTTGCTGTTAGTCCGTCCAACAGGCGCTGCATCTTTTCCCGGCGAAAGGTGTGGGCTCGTCCTTGCAGCTTTTGCCCGCGGCCAGTCAAAAAAAGCTGGATCGCCCGCCCGTCTTGGGGGTCGGGGCGGCGTTCCATCAGCCCACGCATTTCCAGCCGGCGCACCGCCACGCTGACGGTGGGAGACGTGAGGTCCAGGCCTGCCGCGATATCTTGCACCCCGCAGCCGGGGGATGCGGCGACCCAATCTAATAGCGTGAGTTGGGGCATCGTCACGCCGCTTTCTTCGAGCGGATTTTGGTCAAAGGCTAGTTTGCGCAAACGGTCGAACAGGTTCAAGAGCCGGTCTGCGGGCGTTTCACACACTGCGTTTCCCTTTCTTATTTTGTTTAGTTAGACGAACTAACTATATCATGGAGTATAAGAAATGTCAAGGGTTGAGAGAGGTGACCGGCACCTTTTTCCAGGTGCCGGTCACCTCCCCGGTTGTTTCGGAGCTTGACGGCTGTTCTTGCCCGTGCTACACTGTGAACGGTGGGCTGAATGCCGTCGTGTTTTTGTTTTGCACACCATTCCTCACGTGATATAATACAGTCATAGGAGAGTAGGTTATGCCAAAAGAAACGATCACGCATCAAAAGGTTGTTGATCTGGTGATGACCTTGTCGAAGGATCGTTTGACCAGCGTTTATGACTTTGTACGCTTTATTCAGTCCTACTCATTAGAGTCGCCTGCTGAGGATTCGCTGGAGGCAGATATTTTCGGCGAAACTGACAAAGAAATTCAAGCTGACGAAGCTCAACGGGAGCAACAGTTCGCTGCATCACGCGACGAACTCGGGGAAATAGCGCGCGAGGCCGCCACTAAATACCGTGCTGGCAAGACCAAGCCGATGCTAACGTACCATGATCTTGAAATCGCGCTCAAGCGTGTGCCTGTGGAGCGACTGCCAGAGGTATATGAATTCGTTCTGGCGCGCGCAGAGTGGCCATTTGATGCCTCGCCTGCAGAGATGCAAGCTGACGATTATGAATGGGATCGACGATTTGCTACTGAAGCATCGCAAGCGTCCTTCAAGCAGGTAGCAGCAAAAGTGCGTGCTGAGATCGCCAGCGAAAAGACCGAGCCGCTAGAATCACTACTGACCGAAGACGAGGCAACCGATGATATCAAGGACGACGCGCCAGTTCAGACGGCGGTATCGGAAACTCCCCGTTGAGGTGCGGCGGCAAGCACGCCGGGCGTATCGTCTATGGCAACGCAATCCATATCATCCCAGTTTACAGTTCAAACGCGTGTCAAGGTATGCTCCCATCTATTCAGTGCGGATCGGATTGCACTGGCGCGCACTGGCACTCGTAGAAAACGACACTGCAACGTGGTGGTGGATCGGCAGCCACGCTGAATACGACACCCTCCTAAGGCAACGGTAACACTTTCAGCACCGAGCTGCGCAACATCGAGGAATGGGCGGCCGAGCCGGATTCGTAATCCACACCCCGCGTTCAAAACATGTGCGACCAGCATCGCCAACGCCAGTTTCAGCCGCAGCGGTGGTGTGTGCGATCCTACCCCAAGGCCACGTCCAGGATCATCATCACGGTGAACCCGAGCATCGCGCCGTTGGTAGCCAGGTTGGTGTCCCCGCTGCGCTGTGCTTCGGGGATCAGTTCCTCAACCACGACAAAGATCATCGCGCCGGCGGCAAAGCTCAGCGCGTAGGGCAAGATGGGCCGGGCCAGCAGGACCGCGGCCGCGCCGATGACGGCGGCAATGGGTTCCACAATACCGGAGAGTTGGCCGTACCAAAAGCTTTTGAGGCGGGACATCCCTTCACGCCGCAGCGGCATCGCTACCGCCGTCCCTTCGGGAAAGTTTTGTATCCCGATGCCGAGGGCCAGCGCGACGGCGCCGGCCAGCGTGGCGGAAGGCAGGCCGGCGGCGACGGCGCCAAAGGCGACGCCGACGGCCAGCCCTTCGGGAAAGTTGTGCAACGTGATGGCGAGGATCAACAGGACGCTGCGGTGCCAGGTCGTCTTGAGCCCTTCGGCCGCTTCCATCGGCATGCCCAGGTGCAGGTGGGGGAGCACTTTGTCGATGCCGGCCAAAAAGACGCCGCCCAGGATAAAGCCGATGGCAGGCGGGGCCCATGCCGGCAGCGTTCCGCCTTCGGACATTTCGATGGCCGGCGCCAGCAGGGACCAATAGCTGGCCGCGATCATCACCCCGGCGGCGAACCCCAGCATGCCGTCCATAATCTCTTGCTTGATCTCTTTGGCCAGGAAAACCGGCATGGAGCCCAGCGCGGTCATGCCCCAGCTAAACATAGTGCCGAGCACTGCTTGTACGATGGGACTCAGATTTTCAAATGCGTTCATGTTCCCCTTTCCTTTTTTGTTGAGGGGCAGGCAGAACGAACCGGCCCGCCTGCATCTAGGTTGTCTCTTGTGGCAAGAGATTAGCATAAAGGCTCGGGTACGTCAATGCTTGCTCGCCTTTTGCGCCCATGTGACCGGCACCTTTTTCCAGGTGCCGGTCACCTCTAAATTTCGTGGATGCCTTGTATGTCTATTTGGGCCACGTCTATGGCCGCCTGGGCAGCCGAGACATCGTCGCGCGCGATGCGCACACATACCCCGCAGTCGGAGCTGATTTGACGGGGCACGGGGATGAGCTTGTTGGTGATGCCCTG
>JAFGEY010000020.1 GCA_016931365.1 Anaerolineae bacterium | reverse complement strand
GTCGGCGTGGACGATGCAGGGCGGCGTCGCCGGGCTGGCGCTGAACGTGGCCGGAATTCGCCCCGACCTGGCCGTGGTCGCGCCGTTTCAGCAGGGCGTGCGCTTGCCGCTGGCTCATTCACAAATGCAAGGTAAGGTCGCCGACTGGCCCAGCAGTTGGGAGGCCGGTTTCCTGGTCTTTGAGGGCGACGGCGCCGGGTTTTCGGTGCAGGCGTGGGATGACCGGTTCATCCACAAAGGTGTGCGCGTCGGGCACAGCCAGGGAATGCAGACGGTCGGCTTTGTAACGCTGGCCCCCGGCCCGCTGGAGATGAACCGCTGTGTGGGCAACCTGTGCTGGCGCATCTCGGCCTTTCGGGGAGATTGGACGGCGCCCGTGCGCCGCTACCGCGACTGGTACTGGCGGACGTACCGGCTGGACGAGGCCGCCGCGCTGCGCCCGGCCTGGCTGGACGACCTGCGGCTGGCCGTCTCCTGGTGTCCGACCGACCTCGATCTGTTGGACGCGCTGGCCCGGCGAGTCGAACCGCGACGGGTGTTCCTGCACCTGCCGCACTGGCGGCCGTTCAAGTACGACCAGGACTATCCCACCTACACCGTCAGCGAGGCGGGGCGTGCCTTTATCCTCAAGGCGCGGGAGATGGGCTTTCACGTCGCGCCGCACGCCAACACCTGCCAGATGAGTCCCGACCATCCCTTCTTTTTCCAGGCGCGCGATTTCTGTACCCGCGCGCCCACCGACCTGCGCTGGGGCGGCTGGAGCTGGCTGCCGGTGGAAGGCTGGGGCAGTTTTGGCCCGCCGCAGAGCTATTCGCTGATGCCGGCGCACAAGGACTGGAATGTGCTGGTCAACGTCCATCTGGCTTGGTCGCCCTGGCGGCGGCAACTCACCCGGCAGGTAGCCGACCTGATCCGCGAGTTGGGGTTGGACAGCATCTTTGTCGACGTGTCACAGTGGATTCACAACAGCGACAACGCCGTGCTGGAAGGCTTGAGCTATGCCGAAGGATCGCTCAAGCTGATCCGCGAGTTGACCGAACTGGCCCCGCGCTTTTGCGTGTCGGGCGAGGCGCGCAACGAGATTTCCACCCAATTCCTGTCGGTGGTGCAGTTCCACCTCTACAATTTTGCCCACGTTCACGCCATTGAAGGGCAAGACGTGTCCTGGGTGCCTGCCTGCACTGTCCCGGTGAACGAGGTGCTGTTCAAGGGGCTGACGCGCGGCATCGGCTATCATTATGGCCGGGGCGAGAACCGCCAGGCGATGATCGAGGCCACGCTCAAGCAAGGGGCGCTGCCCACGCTGATCTTTCAGAGCGGCGATCCGGTGTCCGAGTTGGATAGTCCAGAGTGCCGCGCCATTTTGTCGCACGCACTGTGAGCGACAGCCGGGCCGGCAAAGCCCAGACGGTCGCCGGCCGCCGGCGCGCTCCTCACCCCAAACCCGTCAGGTCAAAATCATACGCGCCGGGCGGGCGGCGCTGATCTACATCCAGCGCGCCGATGTCGTGGTGACGGCGAGTTCGCCGCGATGAATGACCATCGAGAGTCGTGAGCGACCCACCATTGGAGTAACCGCAATGAATCTGCGCACCAAAATTCTCAATCAACTTGTTTCCTGGCAGATGTCGGGCTGGTCTCAGGGCGACATTCAAGCACAACGCGCCCGGCAGGAAAAGGCGCAGAGATACGTCCGGCTCCCTCAAGACATCCACTGCCGTCCCGTCGATGCAGCAGGCGTACCGGCCGAGTGGATCGAAGCGCCGGGCGCGGGCGGCAGGGTGCTGTTGTACCTGCACGGGGGTGCTTTTTGCCTGGGATCGATCGCCAGTTCGCGCGAATGGATCGCCAGACTGGCGCAGGCCACAAAAATGCGCGCGTTGGCCATCGACTACCGGCTGGCGCCGGAATATCCCTACCCTGCGGCGTTGGACGATGCGCGCACCGCCTACCTGTGGCTGCTCAAAGCAGCGATCAAGCCGGCCCAACTCATCCTGGCCGGCGATTCCGCCGGCGGCGGGCTGGCGTTGTCGACGCTGGTCGGGCTGCGCGACGCCGGGTATCCGCTCCCCGCCGGGGCAATATGCATTTCACCGTGGACAGACCTGGCTCTGAGCGGTGGATCGATCCGTGACAGAGCGCGGATCGATCCCATTCTCTCGCCTGCCGATCTCGACACATACGCCGCGCAGTATGCGGGCGGGCGCGCGCGAACCGAACCGCTGCTGTCCCCGCTGTACGCCGACCTGCACGCCCTGCCGCCGCTGTTGATCCAGGTCGGCACAAACGAGATTCTGTTGGATGATGCCGCGCGCTGCGCCGGCAAGGCGCAAGCGGCCGGGGTCGATGTCACGTTGGAAACCTGGGACGGGATGTTCCATGTCTTTCAGATGTTCCCGTTTCTGCCCGAAACGAAACGCGCGCTGGCCACGATGGCCCATTGGGCCGCCGCGACGGCGGGATAGCCGGGGTCATTGTTGCCCAACGAGTACCGTCAAGCCTGGCGAAGGATGGAAATACCGATGGACGATCCCCGCAACATCAAAACCGGCCGCCTGATTCCCACGGCGGCCTACTGCGATCAACCCTATGTGGTGCGAACAGATGATGGCGCCTGGCTGTGCGTGGTCACGACCGGCGCGGGCCGCGAAGGGCAGGCCGGGCAGCACATCGTGACGCTGCGCAGCGCCGATCATGGCCAAACCTGGTCGGCGCCGGTGGATGTCGAGCCGGCCGATGGGCCGGAGGCATCGTATGCCGTGCTGCTCAAGGCGCCGCCGGGCAGTCCCAACGCCGGGCGGGTGTACTGTTTTTACAACCACAACGCCGACAACGTCCGCGAGGTCATCGCCGAACCGGGCGCGTGGATGCCCGACGGCGTGTGCCGCCGCGTGGACTCGCTGGGGCATTTCGTGTTCCGCTGGAGTGACAACGGCGGGCGCACCTGGTCGGCGCGGCGCTATGACATCCCGCTGCGCGATTTCGAGATCGACCGCCAGAACGCCTACGGCGGCGCGCTCAAGTTCTTTTGGAACGTGGGCAAGCCTTTTGTGCTGGACGGCGCGGCCTATGTCCCGCTGCACAAGGTGGGCGGGTTTGGCGAGGGCTTTTTTACCCGCTCCGAGGGTGCGCTGCTGCGCAGCAGCAATCTGCTGAGCGAGCGCGACCCGGCGCGGGCGCACTGGGAGACGCTGCCTGACGGCGAGGTGGGGCTGCGCGCGCCGCGCGGCGGGCCGATTGCAGAGGAGCAAAGCTGCGTCACACTCAGCGACGGGACGATCTATTGCGTCTACCGCACGGTCGACGGCTATCCGGCCTGCGCGTACAGCCGCGACGGAGGACGTACCTGGACGCCGCCGCAAGATGTGTGCTATGCCGACGGGCGGCGCATCAAACACCCGCGCGCGGCCAATTTCGTCTGGAAATGCGCCAACGGCCGCTACCTGTATTGGTTTCACTGCCACGGCGGGCGCTTTATCGGCGAGCACCCCCAATGTCGCACAATCGCCTACCAGGATCGCAACCCGGCCTGGCTGTGCGGCGGCGTCGAGGTGGACACGCCGGCAGGCAAAGCACTGCGCTGGTCGCAGCCCGAAATCGTGCTCTATGATGAAGACCCGCTCGTGCGCATCAGTTATCCCGACCTGATCGAAGAGAACGGGCAGTACTGGATCACCGAGACACAAAAAAGCCAGGCGCGCATCCACGAAATCGACGCGGCGCTGCTGGAAGGGCTGTGGGGCCAGTTCGCCGAGCAGTCTGTGGCCCCTGCCGCCGAGGGGCTGATCCTGTCGCTGCCCGCCGCGAACGGCGCGCTCCCTCCCGGCGCGCCGCTGCCGGCCTCCTGGACGGCCGCTGCGGCCCACCTGGCCGGGTTTACGGTCGAGGTGCGGCTACGCCTGGATCATCTGGACGCCGGCCAGATCGTGCTGGACAACCGCACGGCGGCCGGACAGGGCTTTTGTCTGCGCACGGCAGCCGGCGGCGCGATCGAAATTGTGCTCAACGACGGGCGCACCGAAAACTGCTGGGCCAGCGATCCGGGACTGATCGAGGCAGGCTGTCTGCACCACGCAGCGGTCATCGTCGACGGCGGCCCCAGGGTGATTGTTTGGGTTTTCGATGGCCGGTTGAACGACGGCGGCGAGGCGCGGCAGTTTGGCTGGGGACGTTTCAGCCCGCACCTGCGCGGGGTGAACGGTGATTCTATGCTGCGCATCGCGCCGGCCGTCTGCGCGCTGCGTCTGTACGGGCGCGCGCGGCGCGTGTCCGAGCTGGGCGGCGTATGAAGACTGTTTCGGCCTATCCAGAACACGCTGCATTGACCCGGGTCGGCGCGGCGACACCTGGCTCAATTACAGCTGACTCCACCGGCGTCTTCGCTTTGCCCCGTCGGTTGGCTGCAATGAGATATATCGCTTTGATTATAAAATTTTTCTTTTGTATCACAAATATCATCAAAGTGACCGTCACCTGAACGCGCAAGGAGGACAACTATGCTCGAATTGACCCGATCCAAGCTCTTTACGCCCTGGACCGACCCAACCTCAAGTGTGACCAGCTACATTCTGACGCACAAGGTCGCGCCGGTGCAGGAGGGATTCTATTTTGTCAACAACAGCCTGACCGACGACGAGCGCTATCTGTGGTTCTACTGCGCTTTTCCACCATCGGGCACGGCCGCGCAGGGGCGCACGTTGGGGGTGGTGGATTTCGCCGCCCAGGAGGTGCGCCACTTTGCCGACACGCAGTTCAACCATGCCTCGCCCTGCATCGACGCCGGGACGGGAACCGTCTACTGGGGTATGGGCGACGCGGTCTGGCGGCGCGGCCCGCGGCCGGAGGAGGGCGCCGAGTTGGTGAATCGCCTGCCCAGAGATTTGATCGGAGAGCGCACGGTGCATCGCATCGCGACGCACCTGACCCGATCGGCAGACGGGCGGGCGTTCTTGATCGACGCCGCGATCGGGCTGCAGTGGGTGTTTGGATCACTGCCCGTCGACGGCGGCGACTTTGAGCTGTGGCACACCTTTCAGCGCAATTACAACCACGCCCAGTTCAGCCCGACCGACCCTGACTTGGTGCTGCTGGCGCAGGAGAACCATCCCGACCCGATCACCGGGCTGAGCTTTCGCATCGAGGACCGCCTGTGGCTGCTGCGGCGCGGCGAATCACCCCAACCTATCTTTTCGACGCCGACGCGGGTGACGCACGAGTGGTGGGATGCCGACGGGCAGCACGTTTGGTGCGTCAAGGGCGACGTGGGCGTGTGGCGGGTGAACATTGCCACTCAAACTCGCCCAGTTTGCGCCGTCGAAGAGATTGCCTGGCCGGGCGGGCGCTGGCATTCGCACAGCGATCGGACGGGGCGCTACCTGGTGGGCGACGCCAACCCGCGCTTTTACCGGGGCTGTCCATCGACGGTGAATTTCCTGAACCGCGACACGGGGCGCAGCGTGCAGATCGTGGACAATCCCGAGATGGCCAACTATACCGGGGCCAACTATCACATCGACCCGCATCCGCGCTTTTGCGGCAATGACCGGTACGTTGTCTTTACTACCACTGTGCGCGGCGAGGTGGACGTGGCGCTGGCGTACACCGCCGACCTGATCGCGCACACCTCTTTGACTTGATCCGCAGGATGGTGGCGTTCAGGGTGCAGGAGAATCTGGCCAGAGCGGAAGCCAAGCGGGCAAAAAAGGGGTGCGAGTAAAGCCAGGTTTGCGTGACACGCAAGATAATCATATACAATAATCCCGCAAGATAACGAGTCCACATAATAAACATTACTTTGACAAAAAGCGCCCAGAATGCTACAATTTGCCCTGTTTTGGCCCATTTATCGGCCTAAAATCTCGCACGATAATATTTTAGGGGCCTATCCTCAAGGCCAATAGCCGCCTTTTGTTGGCGAACGTCCCGAGCGGCCAGGCCCTATCTCGTCCCAATCAAATTGGGATAGGAGGCAAAAATGGACGCTTTTGTGCGCCTTTTCCTCGACGACCTGGCCCGCCAGGGCAAGTCTGATTTGACTGTGCAAGCCTACGAAAGCGACCTCGAGCAGTTCGCCGGGTGGGTGCTGGAGACCTACGGCGAGCCGCT
>JAFGEY010000173.1 GCA_016931365.1 Anaerolineae bacterium | reverse complement strand
TCGCCCGTGCCATCGTCGAGCATCCAGCGCTGGCCCCTGGAGAAGGGGTTGACCGCGGTCAGCACCCCCTCGACCTCGTACACCTGGCCGGCGTCAGCCTCGGCGATCTCGGCAATGTTGCGCCGTTCCGCGGCCGGCAGAGGGCGCATTTCGACAAAAACTAGGTCCCCGGCGTGGGCGGGAACGATTTCCAGTTCGCCTTGATAGGTATCGAGCCGCCCCTGCACCGACACCCACGCGCCGGGCAGCAGCCTGTCGTGGTCGGGGCAGGCCGCGTACAAATCCTGCCAAAAGACCAGCGTGAGCGTCGCCTTGCCGTCTTGCAGGGTGAATTTTTGCCCGCTGGAAAAAGGCGTCACGCGCACGATCTGCCCCTCGGTGCTGACCGTCTCTTTGCTCCAATCGACGGTCAGATCGGCCAACCCAAAGCGCTTGACCTCAACCGGCTGCACGCCGACCACGTCCACGTCGAGCGGCAGTTCGGGCAGCACCTCCAACTCGCCCCGGTACTCGGAGACGATGCCGCGCACGCGCAGCCAGGCGCCCTCTTGCAGGTCGGCGCGGTTGAGCAGGCCGTCGATCACGTCCTGCCACAGGATCACCGTAATTTCACCGCTGCCATCGTCGAGTGTCAATTTTTGTCCCGCCGACATCCAGCTCACCTCGACGATCGCCCCTTCGACCTGCACCATCTGCGCCACGTCGGCAAAGACAATCTGATCGATTGCCTTTGCTTGAGCAATCTCGACCGGCGCGGGCAGTTTTTGCAGCCCGTCCGCCGCGTCGAGCGAAATTTGCGGCGTTTCGCCGTATAGCGACACCGCGCCGCGCACCCGAACCGGATCGCCGGGCGCAACCTGGATCGGCGCGCCGCTCAGCCGCACCAGGTCGGCAGTATAGGTCACATCGATCTCGCCGCTGCGGTCGCGCACGGTGAGGATGGTCAGCCCTTCATAGGGCGACTTGATCGCGCGCACCTGGCCTTGCACGAGCACCTTTTGGTAGATATCGGTCACGGCGATGTCGCCAATGGCCGTCTCGACTGGCACAGGCCGCTCGACGACCAGATGCTCGGGCACGTTAAGGGTCAGCGACTGAAAATCTTCCGTGACCTTGAGCGTGCCATCGACCGTCACCCGGTCGCCCACCGCCGGAACGTGGCCCATCTCGATCAGGGCGTGGCTCTCGTTGCGATAGGCAGCAACCATGATCTCGCCGGTGCCGTCATAAAGCCAGAATTTGAGATAGTCGGATTGGGGATCGTACAAAGGAGGATGGGTGACCGTACCCTGGAGTTTGACGTAGGCCCAATTCATCGTGCTACCGATGTACCGAATCTGCATTGCCGGAATATCAGCGCTGCGGGCGGCGATCCAGAGCGCGATCAGCCCCACCACGGCGAGGACAATCGCCCCATAGCGAAAAAGGCGCAAGGAAAGCCGCCTGGAGATGGACGCGCCACAATACGGACAGACCTCTTGTGGGCCAACAAAACGCCCGCAGCTCGGGCAATGAGTGGGCGGCGAAGCAGTCGAAGGCGAGGATGGTGGCAGAGACATATCCCCTCCAGATTTTTCCAGCAGTCTGCTGCATCATACCTGATCTCAAACGGATTGTCAAGACAAATCATTCTGTGCTATAATAGAAACAGTGGATGGGGTGGTAGAAAGAGAAAAGTCAAGATGATTACACCACATATTCTTATCGTCGACGACGAACCCGGCATTCTGGACGCATCTTCACGCGCCTTGCGCCGTCAGGGTTTTGAAGTGACCACTGCCTCCGATGCACAAACGGCGCGCATCCTCTTGCAGTCAAAAACGGTCGATATGCTCATCTCAGACATCCGGATGCCTGGCGAGAGCGGCATTTCGCTGCTTCAGGCCGTCCGCGAAACAAACCCAGACCTGCCATTGATGATCATTACCGCTTATCCAGACTCGAAATACATCGACGCAGCAATTGACCTGAATGTCAAGGGGTTCATCCCCAAACCCTTCAACCTGTCCGACCTGATCAGCGAGGTCAAACGAAACCTGGGTATCAAAGAGAGCGCGCCTGTTGCAGAAAGCTCCCAAGACACACTGAGCGACCTGGTCCAGGCGTTTATCGAAGAACTGAAACGACACCAGGTGCCGGTGCTGGAAGGCACCGTTCAGCGCGACGCACAACAGCAGGGACGCGCCGTGCTGATCCCAACAGGCAGCCGGGAAGGCCAGATTCCCATCGACGAATGGCTGCTCGACTATACCAAGGGCGAGCCTGCTTACCTGATCGTCATCCCGCGCCCATGACGTTTCAAACCGCACGGGCAAAACACAAACCCGGTCCATCGACCAATCGATGAGCCGGGTTTGTGTTAAAGCCGGGTTTGTGTTAAAGCCGGGTTCGTTTTGTCTCTCGCGCGCCGGTCCTTTAATCGACCAACGCCCCCTGAAGCGAATGTACAAAGGTCACGGCCTGTCGTAATTGCTCCACCGTGGCATGATCCTGCGCCAACTGCCTGGCGTACTCGGTTGCCATCCCGCTGATCACAATCTCGGACACGATCAGGCGCAGTGCGTGCAGCATCTGCGCCAGCCGGTCGAGGCCGGCCGGATCAAAACGAGCGCCGCTCACATCGACAATCAAGCGCCGCAACATGCGTTGCTGAAGGCGTGAAAAAACACCGTTTTGTATCTCAACAATGCGCTCCGCATCGCAGAACCCAACGACGACCAGCACCCCCTCGCCGCGCTCGCTCTCAATCAGCGGCGTCTGGAGCGCGCGAATCGTGTCCAGCAGTCGCTCCTGTCGCTCGACGGATTCGGTCAGTTCGTGCAGCGTCTGCTCAAGCTGTGCGTTGCGCTCGCTCAAGTCGCGCTGCGCCGACTCGGCCTGCGCGGTTGCTTCATTCAGCGACCGGGCGATCAAATAAATCATGGCCGAAGCGGTGACAAAAGCGGCTGGCACGTATGGACTGAGGACATTCATCCCGAACGAAAACCAGGCCAGAATTGCCGCCTCAACGCCCATCAACGCCAAACCGACCACCGGCCAGCTCAAACTGGCGATCAGCACAGCGCACGCCGACAACACGGCCATAATCGCCCGCAGATCGACTGAGGCGAACGCGCCGCCAAGCGGCACGCCGATCAAGAGCACGCACATCGCCAAGGCAACCCATCGCGATAGATGCGGCGCGCGATTTAGCAGCAAATACAGCCCGGCAAGCACAGCAGCAAGGATAAAATCAATCAGAACCAAGAGCCAGTGCCCGCGCAGCAGGTTAATCGCCAGCAAAACGCCCAGGCCAGCCATTCCTACCCACAGGATCGACTTGATGATCCGGGTCACTGCGCTCATCCATCCACTCCTTCTTCCAGGGCGCACACGTCTTCATGCTCCTGAACCCAACCGTTGTCCAACCCAGCACCAACCAGTGCCTGAAATGCCGTGTCGTACTCGTCAGCAGTAATTTTGCGCCCCAGCAGCGGGTCATCGACGCATTCAAAGGCGGGGAAATACTGATCCATCAGGCTGACGTGCACGCCGGGCAGGTTTTCGGCCAGCCAGCGCATCACCAGCGCGGTCCCGGCCAACTCGCCGGGCAGCACCAGGTGACGGACGATTATCCCGTGCCGGGCTAAACCATTCTCGTCCAAGATCAACTCGGCCCCCACCTGGCGGTACATTTCACACAGCGCCCGACGGTTGTGCCTCACATAGTCGGTAAACCCGGAAACCGATCGCGCCACCTCATCATCGCCATATTTGGCATCGGGCAGCCAGATGTCGATCACACCGTCGAGCAAGTGCAGCGTTTCGATCCGCTCGTAGCCGCTGCAATTGTACAACAGCGGCAGGCGTAAACCGCCCTGTACTGCCAGGGGCAGGGCCATCAAAATCGCCGCCGTCCAGTGCGTGGGCGTGACAAAATTGATGTTGTGCGCGCCCCGCCGCTGCAAGTCGAGCATCATCTCGGCCAGCCGCTCGATGCTGACCGTCTGCCCGACCCCCATCTGGCTGATCGGATAGTTCTGGCAAAAGCGACAGCGCCCGGTGCAACCGGAAAAAAAGATCGTGCCAGAGCCGCGCGTGCCGCTGATCGGCGGTTCTTCCCAGGGGTGCAACGTCCAACTGGCCACTCTGGGCAATGCGCCGGACCGACAGCGTCCCTCCTCGCCACTCAGCCGATCGACGCCGCAGCAGTGCGGGCACAACTCGCAGCAACTCAGGCTTTGCCAGGCAGCCCGCGCGCGCCGTTCCAACTCGCCAGAGCGGGCCAGCACGAGATAACCGGGCAGGTCATCTATGGGGTAGTTCATTCGCTGGCGACGCGGATGATTGCCTTCATCACGCCATCCTGATACGAGGCGACCAGGTGATAAGCGTC
>JAFGEY010000172.1 GCA_016931365.1 Anaerolineae bacterium | reverse complement strand
GGCGACCTGCCGCGCGATCAATGGCACGTCTATGCCGGGGCGCGCATCTTGCGCGAGCGCGGCTGGCCGGAAGAACTGGTGCAAGACTTACTCTCACACGCCAGCTATGTGCCAGACACACCGCGCGACACCTTGCTGCGCAAGGCCCTTTTTGCCGTCGACGAGCTGACCGGGCTGATCATCGCCGTGGCGCTGGTGCGCCCCAGCAAAAACATCGGCGATGTGGCCCTCAAGTCGGTGAAAAGCAAGTGGAAAGACAAAGCATTCGCCGCTGGCGTCAACCGCCAGGATGTCGAAGAAGGTGCGGCCGCGCTGGGCGTCGATCTCGGTACGCACATCAACATCGTGCTCCAGGCGCTCCAGGGCATCGCCGCCGATCTGGAAATTGATGGCCGGTTGGCCGGATAAGGAGTATTTTTGTCAGCGTGGTTTGAACGCATCCGTTCATATCTGAGCGGGAAACTAGCAACGATCAAGATCGGCCGCCGCCACTGCCCCGAATGCGGCGCAAAAGTCAGTGTGTCGGCGCGTACTTGCTTTATGTGTGGCGCAAGCCTGCCAACGCGCAAGCAACGGCAGATCAACCTCCGCTTGCCCCACCTAAAGCGTCGACATAGCATCGCTTCATCTGCCGATCTGGTCTGTCCCCATTGTGGCGCGCCGGTGTCGCGCAC
The DNA here is from genome assembly GCA_016931365.1 of Anaerolineae bacterium. The sequence goes on along the minus strand of JAFGEY010000172.1, from coordinate 6,060 downwards.
GGCCAAAATCTGCTCAACGTGCGAAAATCCCCTCAAACGGCGGGCGCACAAGGCATCGAACGAGCTGATTTTGCCTGCCGTTGAGGGAACTTGGCCCGCCGAACGTCATCACGTCCGGCGCGAATGTCCCATCTGCGGCGCGCGCATCGACGAACATATCGAAATCTGCCCGATGTGCGGGCTGGATATCAAGCGCGCCGTGCTCGACGGAGCCGTCCAGGATCGAGCCGTCCAGGATCAACCTGACACTCTACCTGACGAACCTGAAACTGCCGAACCACGAGAGCACCTGGTCGCCCGGATCGTTGAGCAGGAAGAGCAGTGGGTCTGCTCGTGCTGCGGCGCAGTCGCCCTGCCTCAAGCCAAACAATGCACGATCTGCGGCGCGACTTTTGTCAAGGAACAAACTGAATCCGAGTGCGCGATCGCGCCGACAGTGGTACTCAAACCGTGGTACCAAAAAGCCTGGGTGTGGATCACAGTGATCGCCATCCTGGGCCTTGCCATCGCCGGACGGATATACCTGCCCAAGCTTACAGTATTGATCGCCCAACCGGATACACTCAACGCCACGCCGACCCGCAAGGCCATCGCCGTACAGCGCGACAACACCGCCACGCCGACCCGCACTGCCACGCCGACCCGCACGCCAACAGTCACGCCAACGCCAACCCACACACCAACTGCCACCGCGACGCCCACGCCGCTGCCAACGGCTACACCGATCATTCATATCGTACAGCCCGGCCAAACGTTGTACGGCATCGCGCGGCTGTATGGGGTTACGGTCAACGCATTGAGTCAGGCCAACGGGCTGACCACGATGAGCTATGTCCACCCCGGCGACGAGATGATCATCCCGCTCGATCCGACGTCGTCCGGGACGCTGCTGCCACCATCGCAGGCCTTGCACGTCGTCCAGGCCGGCGAAAAATTGAGCGATTTGGCCCGCCGCTATGACGTCAGTGAGGAACGCATCCGCACAGCCAACGGAATGAGCGCAGACGAGCAGATCACAGCCGGGGATCGCATCATCATCCCACTGAACCCCACCGCCACGCCCATGCCGACGGTCACTCTCATTCCCACGTCGACACCAGGGCCGCGCTACCCCGCGCCCAACCTGACCTATCCGACACAAGACGCCCGCTTTAGCGGCGCGGATCAAGCCGTCGTCTTGCAGTGGGCCTCGATCGGCGTGCTCAAACAGGATGAGTGGTATGCTGTATACCTGCGTTACCTAGGCGAGCGAGCAGGCGATCACCCCGTCGAAGCGACCATGTACACACGCGCGACATCGTGGCGCGTGCCCGCCGAGTGGCATCCGGATGCGGGCGCGACAGAATGGCGCTTTCAGTGGCACGTCAGCGTCGTCCGCAGCCGGGATGGACAAACCACGCAGAGCATGCTCAGTCCATTGAGTGAAATCCGGCGCTTTGAATGGCATTGACGAGTCCACTGAAAAAAGGTCAAGAACGACAAAAAGTCCGAGAACTCAATACATCAAGTATCTTGGGGCTTTGCTGATCATTCTTAATAAACGCAAGAACAATGCCCCAACAGGCAATTTAACGAACAGGCGCCCCCTTCCGGCAAAGCCATTGATACGAACCACGAGGTGACGCGATGACATACAACACCTCCTTTGTTCTCGATACCGGGCGCAGCGGGCACATCCTGCTGGTCACCCTGGTCGTCATCTCGTACGTGATCACTTTTGCCAGCGGCTATGCCACACTGACTCCCTTTGAAACGACGCTGATCCTGGCGCTGGGCATCATCTACCTGCTGCTGGCCGCCTTTGGAGATCGCATTTGCCATCGACAGGGCCGGCTGGTGTTTTCGCTAGGCTATTTGGCCTTGCTCACCCTGATCGGCGCCACAATCCTGTACCTCAGCGGCGGCCAGGCCTGGCTGATCATGTTGCCGGTGCTGGGCCAGGGCATCGAACTGCTGCCGCGCCCGTGGGCCGCCATCGCCTGTACACTCAACCTGATTGTCGTCGCCGGCGTAACCATGCTACTCTTGTCTCGAATGCCCGGTCTGCCCCGACCTTTGTGGCAACTCACTTTGCAGTCTATATCCCAGTATGCGCTCGCCTATGCCTTTGTGATCCTTTTTACCCAGGTCGCCGTGCGCGAACGTGCCGTGCGCGCCGAGGTTGAGCGGCTGGCCGCCGAACTGGGCAACGCCAATGCCCAACTGCGCGAATACGCTGCCCAGGCCGAAGAACTGGCTACGGTCAAGGAGCGCAACCGCCTGGCGCGCGAAATCCACGACGGACTGGGACACTATTTGACGGCAATCCACATGCAAATCCAGGCCGGACGCGCCGTGCTCGACCATGACCGCGACAAAGCCCTCGACGCGATGGACAAAGCACAGGCGCTGGCCCAGCAAGGTCTGTTCGAAGTTCGACGCTCGGTAGCCGCTCTGCGCGCATCTCCGCTCGATCGCCGTCCGCTATCCGAAGCGATCCTGGAGCTGGTCGATGAATGCCGCGCGGTCGGCATCGCCACCGATTATCACCTCCTCGGCGAAGCGCAGCCGCTGGCACCGCAGATCGGGCTGGCGCTATACCGCGCCGCGCAAGAAGGGCTGACCAACATCCGCAAGCACGCTGACGCGTCGAGCGCAGAGGTGTTGCTGGATTATCAAGACGATGCGCTGATTAAATTGACGATACAGGATTACGGCCTGGGCGCACAAGATACGCAAGGCGGCTATGGGCTGATGGGCATCCGCGAGCGGATCGGCCTGCTCGGCGGCGCGGTGTGCGTCGAGACCGCCCCCGGCAAAGGATTCCGGCTGGAAGTAGAGGTGCCGCGATGAACCGAGTGAGCAACCCAGATCAGACCATCCGCGTTCTGCTGGTCGACGATCAAGCCCTCTTTCGCGAAGGACTGCGCACCCTGCTCTCGGTGCAGCCGGGCATTCAAGTTGTCGGTGAAGCGGGCAATGGACAGCAAGCAATCGAACAAACCCGCGCCCTCTGCCCCGACGTGGTGCTGATGGACCTGCGCATGCCCATCCTCGATGGCGTCGCCGCGACCCGCCAACTCAAAAGCAGTTGCCCGGAAAGCCAAGTGATTGTGCTCACCACCTTTGACGACGACGAGTACATTTTCGACGGGCTGCGCGCGGGCGCGGTGGGTTATCTGCTCAAAGACGTCTCGTCGGACACGCTGATCGAGGCCATCCACGCCGCCGCGCGCAGCGAGTCAGTGCTTCAGCCATCGGTCGCAGCCAAGGTGGTGGCCCAGTTTGCCCGCCTCGCCGGGCAGGTACATTCATCCCGAGAAGCATTGATCGAACCCCTTTCCGACCGCGAAATGGAGGTGCTGCGCTTGATCGCTCACGGGCAAAGCAACCGCGAGATCGCGGAAACGCTGTTCATCACCCAGGGCACGGTCAAGAATCACATCACCAACATCCTCGGCAAGCTCGATGTCCGCGACCGCACCCAGGCGGCGATCAAAGCGCGGGAGTTAGGACTACTCTAGATTGTTTTCAAATATCCTCTCTATGACCGGTCATAGTCCCCAATATGACCTCTATTCCCCCTTTTGACACATCCGCCCTGCGCATACCTGTGGTATGATAAAGGAAGTCTGGAATCATCACACAGGATGCAAAGGAGGAAATGTGTCTACCCCCAACATCACCCGTCGAGAATTCTTGACCGGCGCAATAGCAACTGCTGCCGGACTGCTGGCAGGATGCAAAACAAATCAAGCATCGCCGAATTGAACGCGCTGGAACCGATCAAGAGCCGCACCCGTTTGATCGTCGGCGATGTGTCGGTCGCCTCTACCTCGGCGCACGCATCGGCCCCCTATTGGACGCTCGATGTCGTGGGCGATTCGATCTTGATGAGTTTTGACCCGGTCGCCCATGACACGGTGGGATCGCAAGTGCTTCATCAATTCATCGATGCCAAAAAGGGCTACAAACCGGCCACCAATATGGCCAAGCAGTGGCTCAAGAATGCGGCCAATCTGGGACTGGGCACCAACGACCCGGTTCAGATCGACCTGGTCGAAGTGAATTTAGGTTAACGGGAAGTGAGGTTATGATGCACGGATTTCTGCTTGGACTTGCCAACGGCGCCTCTTGTCTAGCCTTTTGCGCGCCAGTTTTGGTGCCCTTTTTCCTCAGCGAAAACCGCAATGTCAAGGATAATTTGATCATGCTGCTCAAATTCCTGGGCGGGCGGCTGATCGGCTACTTGATCTTTGGACTGCTGGCCTGGATCGCCGGCCGGCTGATCGGCGGACTGGCAGCCTATCAAAGCCTGCTCTATGGCGCGGCGTACATCGGCTTTTCGGTACTGCTGGTCGCCGGGGTGCTGATCAAACCCAAAAAACACGCTTGCGCGCTGCACACCCCGCCGAGCTGGCTTGCCAACTGGCCGGTCGTACTGCCCATCGCAATGGGCTTTTTGGCCGGACTCAAGGTCTGCCCGCCGATGCTGCTCGCCTTCACCAGCGCGGCCAGCACGGGCAGTCTGCTTGACAGCCTGGCCTTTTTTATCACCTTTTTCATCGGCACCTGCGTCTATTTCGTCCCGATCATCTTTGTCGGCGCATTCCGGCACATCGATGCCTTGCCGACTATCGGCCGCTTTGCGGCAGTGATGATCGCCGTGTATTACACTTTTTCCGGTTTTTTGATGCTCACAGGAGGGATCAGTCAACTATGACCGCAACAATCAAAACCCAACACCCGTTCAAACTCAAATGGTGGCAGGCCGCGCTGCTCGCGCTGCCGATGCTGCTCCTCTCGGCGATGATGATGCTCGGCCCAAGCGGCGGCGGCGACACGCTGCAAACCGCTACGTGGCTCTTTACCTGGGCGCTGCTGAACGTCTTTTTCTTTCTGATGCTGCTCACCGGGCATACGCACCGCTACCGCTCGATCTTGTTTGTGGCCGTCGCGGTGGGGTTTGCGATCTATTTTATCACCAACCTGATCGAGACGCGGGGCAGCATGATCCTCACCGAGACCAACGTGATCGAAGGTGAGACACCCTTTTGTCACCTGGTGATTCCGATGATCCTCATCCCCGCCGCCCTGACTCAAACGATCATCTTTCCCGGCTCGTTGCTGGAAGGGTTTGCGCCGATCGCGGGGATGATCGTGCTCTGGCTCGGGGTATCGCTGGCGCTGGGGCGCGGCTGGTGCAGCTGGGGCTGCTTTTACGGCGGTTTCGACGAAGGGTTTTCCTGCCTGGCCAAAAAGGCGCGCATCAAGCACATCGACCACAAGTGGACCTACCTGCCTTACGCCGTGCTGTTGGTGATCGTGCTCACCTCGGCGCTGACCCTTTCGCCGACCTACTGCGAGTGGCTGTGCCCGTTCAAGGCGGTCACCGAATTTGCCGAGATCACCTCGGTCAAGGTCTTGATCCAGACGATCATTTTTGTCACGCTGTTCCTGGGCACAGTGATCGTCCTGCCGTTCCTGACCAAGCGCCGCGTTCAATGCGGTTTGTTCTGCCCCTTTGGCGCGATGCAATCGTTCTTGAACAAGATCAACATCTTTGAGCTGCGCATCGATACAGAAAAATGCAGCAAATGCCTCAAGTGCGTCCGCTCCTGCCCGACCTTTTCGCTTGACGAGAACAGCCTGGCCAGCGGCAAGCCGTCGATCACCTGCACCAAGTGCGGCCAGTGCATCGACGCGTGCCCCAAGAACGCCATCTCGTATCACATCAAGGGCACACCAATCGGGTTGCACCCCAACGTGGCGCGCGTACTGTTCATCTACCCGGCGTTCCTGCTGCTGGTTGTCATTGGCGGTGGAATGATCGCCGGCGGGTTGTGGCGCATCTTGATGCTGATCACCACGGGCAGTATGATCTAAAAGAGCGCAGAAAACCCTAGTTTGCCACGGAGGTCACCGAGAGCACACGGATGAGTACATCCGAGAGATATAAAGCTCTGAGACCTCTGTGGCTCCAAGTAGATTTGTTTAGCGTAACTTTTGTGCAACTGAAAGCCGAATTGCCAAAAACGGCTGAAAAAATGAACTTTTACAACTGACCCTTGCCGAGTATGC
>JAFGEY010000019.1 GCA_016931365.1 Anaerolineae bacterium | reverse complement strand
TGGATTCCTTACGTCTGGCCTTGATCGGCACGCCGTTTCGTCCTGCCTGCATCCTCGCCCAGACTTCAGGGGGCTGAATAGTTACAACTCAAGTACCTTAACAACTGAAATTTTTCTGTGGGAGGTACAAATGAGAGACCTGCACGAACTGCCCAAATTCAGGGACGGACTGTCTTACCTTTACCTGGAACACTGCCGGGTGGACCAAAAATACCAGGCCATCGAAGCGCTGGATCAGCAAGGCCGCACGATGATCCCCGCCGCCGCGCTGGCCGTGCTCATGCTTGGGCCGGGCACCAGCATCACCCATGCGGCGGTCAAGACGCTGGCCGACAACGGGTGCAGCATCGTCTGGTCGGGCCAGGACGGCACCCGGCTCTACGCCCAGGGGATGGGCGAAACGCGCCGCGCCTACCACCTGCTGCACCAGGCCGAACTGTCCAGCGACCCGCAAAAGCGCCTGCTGGTGGTGCTGCGCATGTACCGGCATCGTTTCGGCGAGGCGCTGACGCCCGACCTGGACATCAATCAGATCAGGGGAATGGAAGGCGCGCGCATCCGCCAGGCCTACCAGGAGGCCAGCGAGCGCTACGGCGTGCGCTGGGCGGGGCGCTGTTACGATCGCGGCCATTGGGACAATAGCGACCCGGTCAACCGCGCCCTGTCGACGGCCAACGCCCTGCTTAACGGCCTCTGCCACGCGGCGATCGTCTCGGCCGGCTATTCGCCCGCGCTGGGCTTTATCCATACCGGCAAACAGCTTTCCTTTGTCTATGACATCGCCGACCTGTACAAAGTCGAGGTGACCATCCCGCTCGCTTTTCGCGCTGTCGCCGAATCGAGCGAGCGGCTCGGCGCGCGCGTCCGCGAAGGCTGCCGCGAAGCATTCCGCCAGAGCCGTCTGCTACAGCGCATCCTGCCCGACATCGAAGGGCTGCTCCAGGTGCCCGATCACCTGCTCCAGGCCGGCGCCGATGTCGATGCCGATCCGGCCCTGCCAGAATCGTTGTGGTCGCCGCCCGACGAACTGCCTATCGCCGGGGCGATCCTGGCCAATGTCGAAAACAAACCGGCCGCCGGCCCGGCGAACGCCGGCCGGGCGGCCCCATCGACGGTCGATCCGAACGATGCCGATGCCGCGGCGCGCGACCTGCGCCGCCAGCGCGCCCAGGCGGGCCTGGACGGCGATTGGACGGTGCGCTGGCATGCACGGCAGGTGTGGCGCGTCATCACCCGCGCCGACCACCCCGGCTATGCCGTCCGCCAGGTGGGCGAAACCTGGCAGTGCGACTGCCCGGATTTCGCCAAGAACGGGCTGGGCATGTGCAAACACAGCGCGGCGGTCGAACTCGTTCTGGCCAGAGAAAAGATTCTGGCCAGAGAAAAGATTCTGGCCAGAGAAAAGGACAAGTGAGGTGCAGCATGGTGATCATCATTTTGAAATCCGTTCCGACCGCTCTGCGCGGCGAGCTTTCGCGCTGGCTGATCGAGCCGCGCCCCGGCGTCTTTGTCGGCCACGTCAACGCGATGGTACGCGACCGGCTGTGGGACAAGTGCTGCGCCAAGATGCGCGATGGCGGGGCGATCCAGCTTTGGAGCACCAACACCGAACAGCACTTTCAAATGCGCGCCCTGGGTGATACCAGCCGCGAGATCGTCGATTTCGACGGCCTGCAACTGATCCGCCGGCCCCTCAAAAGCGATCCGCTTGACGCCGGCCCGGCCGGCTGAACGCGGCTGCCCGGCAGGGGCAAAAGAAAACACCCTGATGCGATCCCCCTGCACAACATCTTGGATGTGCAGGGGGTAAAAATACAACATATAGGGATTTCCCCACACACGTGGGGATGAACCGTATCCAGGTGCGCAACTTGCCATAGTCCGCAAAGATTTCCCCACACACGTGGGGATGAACCAGATGGCGACTCGTTTGGTATCCGGTGTAATGGCAGATTTCCCCACACACGTGGGGATGAACCGCAGCGCCCAAGCGCCTAATGTATAGTGGTAAGCAGATTTCCCCACACACGTGGGGATGAACCGCGCAGAGCATACCGATTTTGTTCCGACCGTTACGATTTCCCCACACACGTGGGGATGAACCGGCGTGATAGACCAGGGTATCAGCCAACGCAGCCGATTTCCCCACACACGTGGGGATGAACCGGCTTCATAAACAGCATATCGCTCAATCTTGGAGATTTCCCCACACACGTGGGGATGAACCGGAACAGGCAGAGTGGCAAAAGCTGGCCGAACAGGATTTCCCCACACACGTGGGGATGAACCGGATTTTTATTGCAGGAAATGTCAAAAACCGCGCGATTTCCCCACACACGTGGGGATGAACCGTATTCCGATCTGATATTCAGCCGGGATTCAGCGGATTTCCCCACACACGTGGGGATGAACCGTGCGCCCCCCATTTGCGGATTCTTCGATACGCAGATTTCCCCACACACGTGGGGATGAACCGTCTCGCCCTCCATTTGAGCTAAGAAGACCGGGGGATTTCCCCACACACGTGGGGATGAACCGGTGCAAGGTGACGGGCGAGCCAGGTTGACCATGATTTCCCCACACACGTGGGGATGAACCGGTAACGACTGAGTTTTACTTGGACGAAAAAGACGATTTCCCCACACACGTGGGGATGAACCGGGTTGCCCCTATCCAGCGATACATTTGCACGAGATTTCCCCACACACGTGGGGATGAACCGATTTGCGCGTCGATAACGGCACTCTTTTGTATGGATTTCCCCACACACGTGGGGATGAACCGGAGCAGGACAATGGACGGAATGATTGAGCAGGTGATTTCCCCACACACGTGGGGATGAACCGAACGGTTGAACAAGGAACGACCAGACCTCGTGTGATTTCCCCACACACGTGGGGATGAACCGGTGGGCTATGCGTATACCTCGCTTGTTGTGCTGATTTCCCCACACACGTGGGGATGAACCGGTGACGCGAGCGACTACCGGTATCTGTTTGGTAGATTTCCCCACACACGTGGGGATGAACCGTCGCTGGCGTGGCGTATTGGGCTGTTATCGCAAGATTTCCCCACACACGTGGGGATGAACCGAGGTTGCAGACTTGGAAGAACTGGGGTTTGACAGATTTCCCCACACACGTGGGGATGAACCGTCTGGCTTGACATTGATCCCGCTATGAATCCCGGATTTCCCCACACACGTGGGGATGAACCGCTCCAAAAACTGATCGGGTTGGTCTATGCGACCGATTTCCCCACACACGTGGGGATGAACCGAATAAAGTAATCATTCGCCATCTGCCTGCACGCGGATTTCCCCACACACGTGGGGATGAACCGGTATGGATCGTGCTCAATGTCTTTGATCTGGAACGATTTCCCCACACACGTGGGGATGAACCGAGCCATTTCAGGTACGGATACGCGGCGCTTACGATTTCCCCACACACGTGGGGATGAACCAGAATTGGCCTCAAGCCCAAAGACCTAATCGGCGATTTCCCCACACACGTGGGGATGAACCGATGGCAAGTTCACGCAAACGATTTGGGTTACGCGATTTCCCCACACACGTGGGGATGAACCGCGTGCCGTTGTTGGAGACAAGTACGCCCGTCAAGATTTCCCCACACACGTGGGGATGAACCGTAACGATTTTGCTGATTGTGAGATGATTTGGACGATTTCCCCACACACGTGGGGATGAACCGTTTACATGTGTCCATCAATCTATGCTCCATGTCGATTTCCCCACACACGTGGGGATGAACCTATGCGTTCAGACGGGAAACAACCCGCATTGGGGATTTCCCCACACACGTGGGGATGAACCGCCCCAACTGCTCCGAGTGCTGCGTGTATGTCGGATTTCCCCACACACGTGGGGATGAACCGAAAATCATCTCATTGCGCTTTCATCGTCAGGTGATTTCCCCACACACGTGGGGATGAACCGTTGTCGCTTTCGATGGCGGCGCGGGTTCTGGCGGATTTCCCCACACACGTGGGGATGAACCGCTAAACCCATCGGGGTCGTCTCTGTCACAACTCGATTTCCCCACACACGTGGGGATGAACCGTACGGCGCACAAGTTCTATGGACGGCGGGCTGGATTTCCCCACACACGTGGGGATGAACCGGCCGCAGTCGCCGCCGATGACCTGATGAAGGAGATTTCCCCACACACGTGGGGATGAACCGCCAACCGCACAGAAGCGGCGCGACTTGTTCGCGATTTCCCCACACACGTGGGGATGAACCGATGCCGACTATTTTCATCCTGCTATACTTGCGTGATTTCCCCACACACGTGGGGATGAACCGTCGTAAGCAAGGGTTGGAAACGATAAAACACGGATTTCCCCACACACGTGGGGATGAACCGATCAACACCCAAATTGCGGCATTGGAGGCGGTGTGATTTCCCCACACACGTGGGGATGAACCGTGGTAGAACGTGGTACGTTGGCAATCGGGAATCGATTTCCCCACACACGTGGGGATGAACCGGCTCGTTCGGCCCAGTTTATAGCGTTTGGCACGATTTCCCCACACACGTGGGGATGAACCGATGGCCGCCTGGTGATTTGTGATAGAGACGATCGATTTCCCCACACACGTGGGGATGAACCGGCTTGCAATGGAGTGGATTAGCGTAAATGATAGGATTTCCCCACACACGTGGGGATGAACCGATGGCTATTTGGTGATTTGTGAAAGAGACGATCGATTTCCCCACACACGTGGGGATGAACCGCAGGAAGCGGCTGCAACCTATGTCGCTGACAGCGATTTCCCCACACACGTGGGGATGAACCGTTTTTGTAAGCAAACAAGGCCGCCTGTATGCGCGATTTCCCCACACACGTGGGGATGAACCGTATGTGGCTCTTCCCACACCACTGCGCCCCACGATTTCCCCACACACGTGGGGATGAACCGCCCAGTTCTTCCAGGTCTGCAACATCCTGCGCCGATTTCCCCACACACGTGGGGATGAACCGTGAAACGGATTATGTAGTTGCGCGGGTTATTGGCGATTTCCCCACACACGTGGGGATGAACCGTACATCGAGGATTGCTTGAGCGAGCCAATGACCGATTTCCCCACACACGTGGGGATGAACCGAACACTGCTGTTTTGTCGTAACTGCTTAAGCAGCCTGGCGACATTTGACGATCCAATGTTTGACTAAGACGCATCGTTTTATATCAAAAACCTGGTTTCTTATCCGATAAGGCCGAGTAGTTGCAGCTAATCAAAATAGCTGTCGTCGTTCCAGAGCAGCGTCCTGGCGACCCGATCGTTCAGTTCCACGCCGATGCCCGGCTTGTCGGACACGCGCATCCAGCCATTCTCGATGAACGGTTTATCCCCTTCGCACAAGTTTTCCCACCACGCGATCTCGCGCCCGTGAAATTCCAGCAGCAGAAAATTGGGCGCCGCGGCCATCACGTGGCAGGCGGCCATCATCCCCAGCGGCGACGAGACGTTGTGCGGCGCGACCGGCACGTAATAGGCGTCGGCGATGTCGGCGATGCGCTTGCCTTCGGCGATGCCGCCCGCTTTGGCCAGGTCGGGCATAATCACGTCGCAGGCGCGTTTTTGCAGCAGTTCGATGAACTGGAAGCGGGTGTACTGGTTTTCGCCGGTGCAGATCGCCGTGCTGGTCGATGCGCGCACCTGGGCCAGCGCGTCGATGTTTTCCGCCGGCACCGGCTCTTCCAGCCACAGCAGGCGCAGCGGCTCGACCGCCTTGGCCAGCGTGATCGCCGAGGGCAGGTCGAACTGGCCGTGGCAGTCGATGGCCAGGTCGATCTCGTAGCCGATCGCCTCGCGCGTGGCTGCGATCAGGTCGATGATGTGCGACATCTCTTTGGCCCCGACCGTCCAGTTGTAGCGGTCCAGCTTGCCCACCCCGCTGTGATCGACGTCGAATTTGACCGCGCTATAGCCTTCCGCGATTGCTTCCCATGCCTTTTCGGCATAGGCCGCCGCCGTTTCGTCTTCGCCGGCGTGGCAGTCGGCGTACAGACGGATTCGGTCGCGGTACTGCCCGCCGAGCAGTTGGTAAACGGGCACGCCCAACGCTTTGCCGGCGATGTCGTACAGCGCGTTTTCGATGCCGGTGATGGCAAAGATGATCGGCGCGGTGGCCGCGCCGCCGTAGCGTCCGCTGCGGCGCAGCGTTTCATAGAGCGGCCCGACATTGGTCGGGTTCTGGCCGATCAGCAGCGGTTTCATCGCCAGGATGGCCGCTTTGGTGGCAAAGCCCGATGTGCCCGGCCCGGCCGAGTTGCACTCGCCCGTGCCGACGATGCCCTCGTCGGTGTAGATGCGGACGAATGTCCATACGCTGCCGCCGCTGTGCGGCTCGTTGCGCCCGATCACGCAAGCCCGAACGTCGGTGATTTTCACGGTGTGCTCCTCTTGTCTCTGATTATCAATCGTTGGCTTTTTGCCGGGTCAATTTGAGCACCAAGTCGTCGGCGTGGCCCGGCGCAGCGACCTGCAAATAGCCGCCCGGATGCGTCCGCGCGCCGCTCCAAAAGACGCGCCCCGCCGTCGGATTGATCCATTCCAGTTGATACTCGCCCGGCGGCGCCGACAAGCCGTGCGTCGTTCCGGCCCGGTTCTGCGGGAAATAAATCACGTACAACCGGCCCGGATCGGCCAGCGCCTGCGCGTCCACCTCGCCGGCGTTCCAGGCAAAGATTTCGTTGCAGGGTCGCATTGTCCAGACCCGGATGTCTTGCAGAAAGGCTTTGAGAAAGGCGAGTTGCCGGCGCAGGTCCGTCCCGCCGTAGCCCGGCGTGCTTCCTTTGATCGGCGCCGCGCCGTCCGGGTGGCGGCAGGTGAACGAATAGTCCAGGTGGCCAAACAGCCCGCCGCCGGCCAGCATAAAGGCCCACGCTTCCCGGCGATACGGCGCGGCAATCTGCCCGGCAAAGCCGGTCTCGTCGTCGGCGATTGCGCGATTGAGGTGACGGTTCTCCTTGACTGCGTCGGGCAGGGCGTAGTGAAAGTTACAGATCGACACAGCAGGATGTGGATCGGCGATGCATTGGGTGCGGTTTTGATAGTTGAGGGCGATCAAGTGCCGGTTGGGAAGGCCGGATTCCGTCTCGACGATCAGATCGACGATGTGGTGCTGCCAGTCGAGGTAAGTGGTGTGGTCGTGGCGGCTGTAAGGCTCGTTGCAGATCTCAAAATAGACGTTGTCGTAGCCGTTCACCTCCGTCACCAGCTTGCGCACCATGGCTTCTTGAACCGGCAGCAGCGGGTTGTTGTTCAGCGTGTAGACCCGTTCCTTGTCGAGCGGCCCGGCGCCCTGTACATTGTTGGCCGGATGCAGCGGGCTGTGCGCCCACAGCGGTTCGTTGTACCAAAAGCAGAACAGCACCAGTTCGACCAGGATGCGGCGCGCCGAGGCGAGCCGCATAAAGTCGTGCAGACGAGCCAAGTAGGCCTCATCGAAGCGGGCCAGGTCAAACTTGCCGTCCCGTTCGGGCCAGGGACAGATAAAGCGGCCGGGCAGTGGGGCGAGGTTGTTGTCGGCGATGCCGAACTCGCCGGGAATCTCGCGATAGGCGCCGGAAAAGAGGCGCAGTTGGTTGAGCCCGTCGCGCGCCAGCGCGTCGAGATAGGGACGATAGTCGAAATCGAGGTTGAGCACCGCGCCATAGTGCTCGCCGGAGCCGACTACGACGGTCGGCGCGCCGCGGAATTCAATATAGTGGGGGTTGTTCGCGTAGAGTTTCATAGACGGGCCTCTCAAACGCGCTGCGCCGGCGCAGGCCGTTTCGCCGGCGGCAGAGGATTCTGCTGTAGCTCGTGCAAAACGATCTCGACCGCTTTTTCGAGCTGCGGATCGCCGCCCGCGATGACCAGCTTGGGCGTCATCTCGACCTCGACATCCGGCTCGATGCCGACGTTTTCCACTTCCCATTCGTTGTCCGGGCTGAAAATAGCCATGCGCGGCGCGGTGACCATCCCGCCGTCCATCAACGCTGGATAGTCATAGATGCCGATCAGCCCGCCCCAGGTGCGCTTGCCCACCAGCTTGCCCAGGCCGCGGCGGCGAAAAAAGAGCGGCATGGCATCGCCGCCCGACCCGGCGTATTCGTTGACGATCATCGCCTTGGGGCCAAAGATCGAGGCATTGGGGGAGTGAAATATCGCCCCTTCGCGGGTGGCCCAGTGGCAGAGCAGCGGGCGGTTGAGCATGTCGATCACGTAATCAGCTACCGAGCCGCCGCTGTTGAATCGCTCGTCAATCACCACCGCCTGCTTGTCGAGCTGGGCAAAATAGTAGCGGTTAAACGAATCATAGCCTTCAAAGGAGGTATTTGACATGTACACGTAGGCCACCTTGCCGCCGGACAGCGCGTCCACCTTTATGCGGTTTTCTTCCACCCAGGCCCAATGGCGCAGCGCTGTTTCATCCTCAATCGGCTTGACCGTCACCGTGCGCGCCTGGGCCGGGTCGGTACTGGCCCCCACCTTGAGTTCGACTAGCCGGTCGGCGGTCTGTTCGAACAGTTGGTAGAGGTTGGTCGGCGCGCGCAGCGGCCGCCCATTTACTGCCAGGATGTACTCGCCCGCCGACACGTTCACACCCGGCTCAGTCAGCGGCGCGCGCAGTTCGGGGTGCCAGTTTTGCCCCCCGTACACGCGCCGGATGCGATAGGCGCCGTCCACGATCTCATAGTCGGCCCCCAGCAGGCCGCACTTGACCGGCTCCGCGCCGGGCACATCGCCTCCGCCGACATAGGCGTGACCGACCATTAACTCGCCCATCATCTCGGCAAAGAGATAGTTCAGGTCGCTGCGATGCCCGACGTGATCGAGAAAGGGGCGGTATTTGGCGCACACCGCGTCCCAATCAACGCCGTGCATGGCTGCGTCGTAGAAATAATCGCGCTGGATGCGGTAGACCTCATTGAACATTTGCCGCCATTCGGCGCGCGGGTCCACATAGATTTCCAGGTTGTCCAGGTTCAGCTTGCCTTTGCCGGCCTCCGGCTTTTTCTCCGTCTCGACGATGGTGTATTCGCCGTCTTGCTCGCCCTGGTAGAGCAGCTTTTTGCCATCAGCGCTGAGCCAGTAGCTGCGCACCTTGTCCACAAAAACCTCGTCCTTGCGCTCTTGGAAATCATAGACGTGCAATGCATAGAGCGCTGGCTTGCGCGATCCCCGTTGGTGCGGCAGCAGTTCCAGGTAAAAGAGTCTGTTTTCGGCTGCCTGCAGCGCGCTGTAATTGCGCTCCGGCACGGGCAGGGCCAGGATGCGCTGATCCAGCCCGGCCAGGTCTATCTTGACCTCGACGGCTTTCTTTTTATCCTTCTCCCCCTTTTCCTCCTTTTCTTCTTTCGTCTCCGGCTCTTCGTCGCTTTCAGGGGCCAGCGGCGAGGGGGCGTCCTTGTTGAGCACGGCCAGGTAAAGGCCGCGCAGCACAGGCCGTTCAAAAGATGACATATCCAGCCAACTGGTATTCAGGCCATAGTTGGCGCTGGCCGTGAAATAGAGGGTTTTGCCCTCCGGGCCAAAGCAGGCCGAGGTGGTGTCGCTGAGGCCGTCGGTGATCTGATGGCTTGTGCCGGTCGCCAGTTCGTAGAGAAAGACGGCGCGGATGTGCGTGTCGAGCCGTTTGGTGTAGGCGATCCATTTGCTGTCGGGCGACCAGACCGGGTTGAGGCTGCGCTCCGGGTGGTCGTAGGTGTCGGTATCCACGTGAAGCGGCGTTTTCTCGGTCAGATCAATGACATACAGGTTCAGCGCCTTGTCGGTATAGGCGATCTTGGTCCCGTCAGGCGACCAGGTTGGCCGGTAAAAGAACGACTTTTTGCCCAGCGGGATGAGGGTTTTCTCTTTCAGCCCGGTCTGGTCGGCGATGACCAGCTCGTATTCGCCGCTGGCATCGGCCAAGTAGGCGATCTGCTGCCCGTCGGGCGACCAGGACGGGTCGCGCTCACACACGCCCGGCGTCTGGGTCAGGTTGCGGATGTCGCCCTTTTTGGCCGGTGCGGTGACGATCTCGCCGCGCACTTGAAAGATGGCTCGCGCCCCCGTCGGCGACAACCCGGCGCTGCGGATGGCCTTGACCGCCTTTTGAAAGTGCGGCCGCGTGTGGGGCAGGTCGGCATGGATGCAAATCTGGAGCGGCGTGCTCGTTTGCGTGGCCGGATCGTAGAGGCGGATGCGCCCGCCTTGCTCGTAGGTCAGGATGCCATCACCGGCGGTCAGCGAGCGGATGTCAAAATCGGTGTGATGGGTGAGCTGCGTCACCGCCTGCGTTCCGGTATCATAGCCAAACAGGTTCATACACCCCGAAGGGTTGTCCGTGCTGCTGCGATCGGAGATGAAATAGATCGTATCGCCGATCCAGCAGGGAAAGGTGTCGCTGGCATTGAGGTGCGGGATTTCCACATAGTCATAGGTTGCCAGATCGAGCACCCAGATGGAGGTTGTTTCCCCGCCCCGATAGCGCTTCCACGACCAGAACGGCTCTGGAATGCGCGTGTAGGCCATCTGCTTGCCGTCGGGCGAGTATGCGCCACGTTCGGCCATCGGCAGCGGCAGTGGTTCGGGGAATCCGCCTTCGACGGAGACGGTATAAAGCCGTTTGTAGCGCGCCGTCGTCGAACTGCGCGCTGAAGCAAAGAGCACGCGCTGGCTGTCGGGCGTCCAGCCGCGCACCAGGTCCGCGCCGGGGTGGTAGGTCAGTCGCTTTGGCGAGCCGCCATCTCTGGAGATGACATAGACGCAGGTGTTGCCGTCATAGTTGCCCGAAAAGGCGATCCATTGCCCGTCGGGCGAGAACATGGGCGTTGATTTTTCGCCCGGCTGTGCGGTCAGCCGGCGTGGGTCGCTGCCGCGACGGTCGGCGATCCAGATGTCGCCGGCGTACAAAAAGGCCACCCGGCCGGCGCTGACCGTTGGCTGCTTGAGCAGCAGGGTCTCCGTGGATTGAACGTGTGACATCTTGGTTTCCTTTCTTGATAACTTGATTGTGTACAGGATTGACAAGATTTTCAGGATGAACAGGATGACAACCTGCTCGTCCTGTGCGTTTATTCACGGGTATTGAGGCCAGACTCTCTCGAAGCGTCGGGCCTGGCATTCACCTGGACACGATCTCGACCGAGCGGACCAGGAGCGTATTGCAACCTGTGTCGTGCCAGTCGCCCAGGTAAACACCGTCCAGATTGTACACCCGGATGGATAAAATCTCGCGCCCGACGATCACCACCTGATCCTGATTGCGGATTTGGAGCAGTTGGTGGAAGACGTCCGGGCTGACGGCTACTGTGTGCAGCAGGTTGATCGCGCCCTGAGGGTGGGTAAGCGTCGACGAGCGCCACGAGAAATGGTGGTCGATCACCGTGGTGCGCACCTGCTCGGGATCGGCATAATCGCCGGACGTAACCAGAATGTCGTGGGTCAAAAAGGGCACGCGGTCGAAGCGGATCAGTGAAGCGTGCCGCACCAGGCCGGCAAACCGCGAGTCTTCCGACCTTTCATAGGCAATCTGCCAGGTCTGTCTATCGCTTTGGATGGTTTCTATCGAGGGTGAGATGGTCAACCGATCCCACTCGGGTTCAGCCAATCCGAACCAATCGTGGTTGACCGTCGAGTATACAACCACAACCAGCAAGCCGACGACCGCGATTGCGCCGATCAGGTAGCCGGTTGGAAGCCCGAACAAAAAATACAGCAATGCCAACAGCCGGTCGGCGAAACGCGGGCGCGGTGTGGAAGGGGCAATCGGCGATGGCACAAAGGGCGCGGCAGCCGGGGCCGAAGAGTTGGGCTCGCCGGATTGCGGCCTGCCTCGCAGAGGCGGCCGGATTTGAGTCAGTTGGGCCAGGTAGCGCTGTGCCGCTCCGTGATCGGGATCGATCTCCAGGATGTGTTGCAGACAGACGATTCGTTCTTGATCTGTCTCGGCGGCCTGGCAGGCCCAGCTCCAGGCCGCGATGCTGCGCGGGCTGCCTTTCAGCACCCCCTCAAGCAGCGCACGCGCGCCGGATTTATCTCCTCGGCAAAGTGCTGCGTTGACCTGGGTCAATACAGCGCGTTCTGCGCTGTCTGTCGTCTCACTCATATCGCAATCCGGGCATCATCGAGGGCCGCCGGCAAGTAGTATTTTCAGATAGCTTGCCTGCCCGGTATTGTATCATCAAACACGGTATCTGTCTACGCGCGGTCGGGCGATTCTTGCAAGGCATGCAGGTCGAACTGGAAACACTCGGCGCTGCATCAGCGACAGGACAATGCAAGGTATCGTCAGGCTAGGTGTTTTTGCTTTGCTTGATCAAGCTGTGGGTGAGCAAAACCGGACGGGCGGAATTTGTAGCCATAGACAATAATCCCGTCCTCGCCAAACTCGCGGATCTTGCGTGTTACCATCTCGACCGGCATCCCGATTCGCACTTGGTCAGGATTGACGTCGGTAAGCTGCGCTGTGACCAGCGGTCCTTCCTTGAGCTTGACCAGGGCCACGGCATAGGGCACATAGTCTTCGTAGCCTTGCGGTGGGTTAAAGATCGTAGTGTGCGAGTAGACCTCGCCCTCGCCGCTAAAGGTGAATGGCTCATAAGCCGGCTGCGCACACTCTGGACACACGTCGCGCGGGGGAAAGATTTTGCTCCCGCACGTGTGACAGACCTCTCCGGTGAGGCGGTAGTTTTGTGATTGTAATCTCCAATATTGTGGAATTCCCATTCCAGTCTCCTTTTTACTCCCGAATTGGGTTTATTCTTCCGCTCGCAAGATGTGAGTGATGATCGTCGCGCCGCTGCCGCCGATGTTTTGCGCCATACCGAAGCGCGGGGCCGGCAGTTGGTTAGGCCCGCATTCGCCACGCAACTGCTGGGCCGCCTCGACGATCTGATACGCGCCCGTCGCGCCGACTGGATGGCCGCGGCCTTTGAGGCCGCCCATCGTCGCGGCCGGGATGCGTCCGTCGATAAAAATGTCACCTTCTTTGGCCAGGCGCGTTCCCTGGCCCGGTGCGGCAAAGCCGCTCGCTTCGAGCGAGAGCGCAGCCATAATCGTAAATGCGTCATGATATTCGAAAAAATCGATGTCTTGTGGGCCGATGCCTGCCTGTCGATAGGCTTTGTGCACTGACTGTTCGGCGGCGATCAGCCGCAGCGGATTTTTGCGGTCATGCAATGACACGCAGTCGGTAGCAACACCTGAGCCGACGATGCGAATCGACCTATGGCTGAATGCCCGCGCCTGCTCGGTCGGACAAAGTATCACCGCTGCGGCGCCATCGCCGATGGGGGATGAGTCCAGCAGGCCAATCGGCGCGCAAATCGTCGACGCGTTGATGAACTGCTCGAACGTGATCGGGTTGTGAAAGCGCGCGTTGGGGTTGCCCACCGCGTTGCGATGCGAGTTGATCGCAAAGTTGGCAAAATCTTCACGGGCGATGCCGTATTCGTACATATAACGTTGCATCAGTAGCGCATTGATCGCCACGAATGACAGGCCGTGCGGCACTTCGTAATCGCCATCGGCGGCGAGAGCCAGGCCGGCGGTCACTACCTCGCCCGATTCGTCGGTCATCTTTTCCACACCGACGGCGATGACAACGTCGGCCATCCCTCCAGCGACGGCCAGGTAGCCCACACGCACCGCCGCTGCACCAGAAGCACATGCGGCTTCGATCTTGAATGCTTCGATGCCGCGCAGCCCGACAAAGTCAGCGACCAACGCCCCCAGGTGAGCTTGTCCGGTAATCTCGCCGGAGAGCATATTGCCGACAAAGAGCATATCCGCGCGATCGATGCCGGCGTCGCGCATTGCGGCGAGCACTGCGTCGGCAGCCAGGTGGCGCAGTGACTTGGTCCAGTTTTCGAGGACGGGCGTTTGTCCAATGCCAATGATGCTTACATCGCGCATAACATCTCCAAAAGAAGGGGTAAGGAATAGGGAAATAAGGAAATAAGGAAATAAGGAAACGAGGATGTCCTTATTCCTTGTTTCCTTATTGATGCAATTTTTTCCGATACCGCACGTACAACCCATAGCTGATCGGCTGGCGGCGGGCGATGTAATCCTGGGTGGTCGGAGCCAGCTTTTGTCGTTCGGGTAGTTTGTCGGTCATTGTCCAGATAAAGGTGTCGCTGCCCGCGCCCGATCCATAAGAGGCGACCAGCACCCGGTCGCCCGGCTTGGCGATGTCGAGCACGGCGCTGAACCCCACCAGCGCCGATCCAGCATAAGTGTTGCCGATCTTGGGCGCCAGCAGGCCCGGCGTGTATTGCTCTCTGGAGAATCCGAGCTGCCGGGCGATGCGGGTTGGGAACTTGGCATTGGGCTGGTGAAAGATGACGTAGGCGAAATCGGCAGCCTGGTAGCCGGTTTCGGCCAGGATCGTTTCAATCGAGCCCATGATGTGCCGGAAATAGGCCGGTTCGCCGGTGAAACGGCTGCCGTGGCGCGGAAAGTGCTGGTAGGGCCGCCGCCAGAAATCGGGCGTGTCGGTGACAAACGAGAACGAGCCTTCTAACGTTGCCAGCGATTCATTTGCCGGGCCGAGGATATAGGCCGCGCCGCCCGCCGCGGCGGTGTACTCGAGTGCGTCGCCGGGACGGCCCTGCGCTGTGTCGATGCCGGCGGCCAGTGCGTGCGAGGCCATCCCCGAACCGATCAGGGCAATAGCCATCTGCATCGCTTCACTGCCCGCTTTGCAGGCAAATTCCAGGTCGGCGGCCAGCGTGTTGGGCACTGCGCCGATCGCTTCGGCGACGATGGTGCCGCTCGGTTTGACCGCGTAGGGGTGTGACTCGCTGCCGATCCATACAGCGCGAATTCGACGTGCATCCAGCCCGTCAGCGCGCAGCAGGGCGTTGCGCGCCGCCTCGATCGACATGGTGATGGTGTCTTCGTCCGGCCCGGGCACGCTCTTTTCATCGACCGGCGAGCCGTCTTCGTCGCCAGCCCAAACCTGGGCAATCTCTTGTCCCGAAATGCGAAAGCGGGGGATGTATGCGCCGTAACCGACAATGCCCACCGGGCGATCCGGTTTCATCAATTTGAACTCTTGTTCGCTCATACTTGCGCCATCTCTTTCAGGATCGCCTGCGCGCGGTCGATGCGGATTGTCTTTTCGGCGACCATTCGTGCCGCCACGGCATCGATCTGGTTTTCGGCGGCGCCGGCGGCAATGGCTACCTGCCGGGCGTGAAGCTGCATATGCCCGCGTTGGATGCCTTCCGTCGCCAGGGCGCGGATCGCGGCCAGATTTTGGGCCAATCCCACGGCGACAATCACTTCGGCCAGTTCGCGCGCGCTTTTGGCGCCCAATATTTTGACCGCCGCTTTGGCCGTTGGGTGGACGCGCGTCGCGCCGCCGACGAGGCCCACGGCCATCGGCATTTCCAGCGTGCCAACCAAGTCGCCATCAGCGTTCTTTTCCCACTGCGAGAGCGAGGTGTACTGGCCGTTGCGCGCGGCATAGGCGTGTACCCCCGCTTCTACGGCACGCCAGTCGTTGCCCGTGGCGACGACGACAGCATCGACGCCGTTCATAATCCCCTTGTTGTGCGTCGCTGCCCGGTAGGGCGTGGTCAGGGCAAAGGCGTAGGCCTCCAGGATGCGATCCACGACCAAGTCGCCGGGAAGTTCATCTGTCGTCAGTGCCGAAGCGGGGATGGCGCAGCGCGCGGCGGCGAGACGGCGATCAGCCAGGTTGGAGAGGATGCGCAGGTGCGCGCGTCCGCCGGCGATCTCGGCGATGCGCCCCGACAGCGCTTCGGCAGCCGTGTTGACTGTGTTCGCGCCCATCGCGTCCAGGCAGTCATAGATCAGGTGGACGACCAGCATAGGTCCAACCGGCGAGTTTTCTACCACTTGCACTTGCAGATCGCGCGCGCCGCCGCCCAACCCGACGATCACTGGATCAGTGGCGTTGGCGCGAGATAGGAGCTCGGCTTTGTGGGCCAGCAATTCAAAACGTGCCGACCAGGGATCGAGCACATCGAGTACCTGAATCTGGGCGATCATCTCGGCCGGCGTGCTATAGGTGGTAAACCCGCCGCCCTCGCGGGCCAATTTGGCCGCGTAACTCGCACCGGCTACGACCGACGGCTCTTCGATCGCCATTGGAATCAGATAATCCCGGCCATTGATCAGAAAATTGACCGCAATGCCCAGTGGCAAGTTGTGTGTGCCGACTGCGTTTTCGATCATATGATCGGCCTGTGCCAGATCGAGGCCGGCCGCACTCAATGCGGCGGTTTCCTGCTCGGTCAGTTCGGCCCATTGAGCGACCCGTTGAAGCCGTTGATCGACAGGCTGGCGGTAAAATCCAGAAATGAGAGAGGTCTTGGTCACGTGTCTATCGTACCTCCTGAGATGATGCACAAAATAAGCCCCAGTATTTGGGGCTATGTCTTGAAAGGGAGTATATCATATTCGCTCTGTCAAAACCTATCAGATTCAGCCTGTCCAGCCGAATCTCGGCGCAACAGGCAAAACCCCGATCATAGCGGGTTCCGAGGGACACCGCTTCTGTCCAGGCTGAAGTGAATTTGACAAAACGAGCAAATTCCGGTATGCTCCTATCCCGACTGAATTGAAACTGAACAGGGCCTGGTTGCTCGGAAAGATTTGTGCTCAAAAAGCAACGAGCTTGAAGGATAGGCTCTGCCTGATCTGGCTTTTGTCGCAGGGAAGATTTAAGCCGGATCGGTTTTATATCTGCCAGGAGGAGATGATTTGAACCGGCCCTTGCTTGCCCGTTTGATGCTTTCAATCTCGCTTGTTACCCTGATGCTAGTTGGTTCAACCTGGAGCGGATGTACAGCCCAGGTTAACCCAACAGCAACTCCGACCAAGACCCCAACCAACATTCCAACATCGACGCTGACACCGACAGTGACGGCAACCTGGACGCCAACACCGACCCCGCTGCCCAACACACCCACGCCGGCGCCGACGGCGACCGAGATTCAGGTTGCTGCCGTCACACCAACATTTACGCATACACCCGAACCAACGATGACATCGACGCTGACACCGACGGCCGAGATTGTCGTGCAGCAACCGGCAGCCAAGGCCGTTGTCGCGCCCACAGCGACTCTGCAGCCCGCGCCACCGTCCGGGGCGATGCCCGCGCCGGTGCCGATGGGCGGAGATGTCAACCCCTTGACCGGTCTGAAGGTCAATCCGGCCAACCTGAATCGGCGTCCACTCGGCGTGCGCATTCCCAATTTTCCTGTCGATGCGCGGCCGCAGTCGGGCCTCAGCCTGGCTGATGTCGTAATCGAGCACGAAACTGAGGCTTTCTTGCCCCGCTTGACGGCGATTTTTTGGGCCAACGACGTCAGTTTGCTGGGGCCGATCCGCAGTCTGCGTCTGCCTGATGGCGAATGGATGCCTATTTTCAAGTCCATACTTGTTGCTTCGGGCGGCCATCCCGGCGTCAAAGTTCGCATTACGCAGGGCAAGTCCTGGGCGATCGGCTATCAACGCATTATTTGCCCGGAAGACCCGTTTACCGATGGCGGTGCTGAGTATCGTATGCCGGAAAAGAAGGCGCGCTACGAGTTGACTATGTACAGCGACACGGCTCGTCTGTGGAGTGTCGCGTCAGCGCGCGGCATCAACCAACGGCCCGATTTTCACAACATGTTTGTGTTTAGTGACACTCCGCCCGGCGGCGGACGTGATGCCACGCACCTGAAGATTGTGTACAAGGCCAACTATGCAGTCGCTGAATATCGCTACGATGCTGCGACACGCACCTATAAACGCTTTGATCTGGGTGTGCCGACCGTCGATGAATTGACCGGAAAACAGATCGCACCGGCCAACGTTATTGTACTGTTTGCCAATCACTACAACAGCGACATTCTGACCGATACCCACGATCCCAACAACCCGTATTATGCGGTGGTAATTGAAGTGTGGGGGCAAGGCGCGGCCAAATTGATGCGCGATGGCAAGGTGTACGATGTGAGGTGGATGCGCCAAAATGCACAACGCGAAGACGACCGCCTGATTTTTGTGGATGATCAGGGCAATCAGGTGCCTTTTCGCCCTGGGCAGACGTGGATTCAGGTGGTGCGGCTGGATGCGAATTTGACGATTGACTGATGTGGCTCTGATTCTAGACGGGCTGCACTTGATACACCAGGTGCAGCCCGTTTGTTGCAAGTGCGAGTGTCTGCGTCTACCAGATCTGGTTTTGCTTTCACATTATGGCTATGATATAATGCATACATCTTGGATGCAATGGCGCGTCCAAAAATCGAAAACAAGGAGGTTTTTGATATGTCAGAGTTTGATGGGCAGTATACAACCGATTGGCCGGCCGTCCTGGCCAAACGTACGCAGCATATCACTGGATCGATCATCCGCGAGTTGCTCAAAATCACCCAACAGCCCGACGTCATTTCATTTGCCGGAGGACTGCCGGCCTCCGAGTTGTTCCCCGTGCGCGAGTTTCGTGAGGCTTGCGAGTTCATTTTGGACCAAGTTCCTGAACGCGCCCTGCAATATGGAGTTACACAGGGCTACGTACAGCTACGTGAATATCTCGCTGAAAAGGTACAGAAATACGGCGTTCCGGCTACCACCGACAACACGCTGGTCACAAATGGCTCTCAGCAGGCGCTCGATCTGATCGGGCGCACTTTTATTGACGAAGGGGATGTGATTGTAACCGAGAGTCCCACTTATCTGGGCGCGATCCAGGCCTGGCGACTTTATAACCCTACATTTGTCACCGTTCCAATCGATCAGCAGGGGATGCGGGTCGATTTGATCGAAGCGGCAGTCGGGGGCAAGAAGCCCAAGTTCATCTATGTACTGCCCAACTTTCACAATCCCGCAGGCACCACCTTACCCCTTGAGCGCCGTGAAAAGCTGGTCGAGGTCGCTGCCAAACTCGGCGCGTTTATTGTCGAAGACGACCCATACGGCGAACTGCGTTTTGAGGGTCAGGATATGCCGCCTATTGTCTCTTTGCACAAAGAAAATGTCCTTTACCTCTCGACTTTTTCCAAAACCCTGGCTCCAGGCATCCGTCTGGGCTGGATCATTGCCCCTGAAGCGGTCACTAACAAACTGGTTTTGACCAAGGAAGGCACCGATCTGCACACCAGCACCTTTGTTCAGTACATCGCCAACGACATCTGCCAGCGCGGCATCATCAAGCGCCACGTCCAAAAGATTCGCAGCGCCTACCGCGAGCGGCGCGATGTGATGCTCGCCGCACTGGAGCGCGAGTTCCCCGAAGGATCGACCTGGACACACCCCGAAGGGGGACTATTTCTGTGGGTCTGGCTGCCTGAGCAGATCGACGCGGAACAGCTTTTCCACAAGGCGTTGGAAGAAAAAGTGGCCTTTGTGCCCGGCTATGTGTTCTATCCCAACGGCGGCGGGCGCAACACAATGCGCCTCAATTTCTCGTGCATGGGGCCAGACAAAATTGACGAGGGTATCCGGCGTCTGGGACGCGCGATCAAACGCGAATTGGGATAATCTTGATATTTTGAGGGGGAGCGATGGCAAAAAAGATCGATCGCCGACGGTTCCTGGTCAGTTCGTCGCTTGCGGCAGGAGGTGTATTGGCGCAAGCTTGCGCGTCTAAATCGACTCCATTGTGGACGCCTACTGCCCCTGTCGAGCCGTCGGCAACGCCATCTTTTCCTGTCGTGGACACGCGCGTTCCAGGCCATCCCGATATGGTGCTCACTTTTTTGCACACGAACGACACGCATGGACACCTCGCTCCTTTTCGCATCCTCGAGTTTCCCGAACCGGTGGGGGGCATCGCCCGCCGGGCTACTGCGGTACGAGAAATTCGCCGCCAGGCCGAGCATGTTTTTTTAGTTGATGCCGGAGATGTGCACCAGGGCTGTTTGATGGCCGATGCTTTTCAAGGGGTGCCAGACATCGAATTGATGAATGAATTGGGGTATGCTGCGATGGGATTGGGCAACCACGACCTGGATTACGGTTGGCAAACGTTGCTCCAGCGTTGCGACACAGCCTTTTTTCCCATCTTGTGCGCCAACCTGTATTATTCTGAGAACGATGAGACAGTGCTTGATCCTTACACCATTGTCGATGAGGGGGGATTCAAGATCGCCTTTACCAGTTTTGCCGGGCCGGATTGGCCACACATTGTCCCTGTCGAACTCGTTTCAGGAGTGCGATTTGCCGATCCCATCGAAACCGCGCGCACGCTGATCCCGCAGCTTAGAACCCAGGCTGACTTGGTAGTTGTGCTTGGGCATCAATACCTCAAAGACGATTATGCGTTGGCTAGCGCCGTGCCGGGCATCGACATCATTATCAGCGCGCACGAGCACGCCAAATTGACTCAAGCTGTACAGGTTGGTGGTACGTTGATCGTTGAAGACTATCAGTGGGGGGCCTATCTGGGTCGGCTTGATGTGGCTGTCAGCGGCGGGCGGATGACCAGTTATGCTTACGGGCTGATTCCGCTGACCTTGGATATCCCCGCCGATCCTAACATCGCGGCTCATGTGGGGATGCTGGATGCTGAAATGCGCCAGATGTATCCCGAGCGTTTCGAGATCGTCGGCCAGGCGGCGATAGACATTTCGGACAGGGACATCCGTTTCCGTGAAGCGCCGATGGGCAACCTGGTCTGCGATGTGGTCCGCGAGCAGGCTCAGGCGGAAATCAGTTTGCTTCCCGCATTGACTGTGCTCAATTCACTCTTTGCCGGGCCGCTCACTGTGCAGGACATTTCCGATGCGTTGCCCTATCCCAATGATATTCTTCGCGTTCGGTTGAGCGGTGAACAGCTTCAGCAAATCCTCGACGTGGCTGCGTCTGGCAGCGGCACAGGCAATTTTGTCCAGGTTGGTGGCCTACAACTGCGCATTTTCGGCGGCGTGGCCACCGATGTTGTCGTCAGCGGCCAGCCGCTCGATCCCCGGCGTATTTACACCGTAGCAACAACCGACTATCATACGTATCGTGCCGTGGATTATCGAGATTTGTTTTCGACCGCGGCGAGTATCGAGCAGGTGGGGGGCACAGTCAAAGATGCGTTGATCGCCTACATCCGCGTCCACAGCCCTATATCGGCGCATGTTGAAGGCCGCATCGTTGTCGAGGGTGAAAGTCGTTTATCGCCCGATCGTGTGCTGGCGCGGTTAAAACGGCCAACGATCCCGGCGCAGGTTGCCGTCGTTCAGGTTTGAGCGGATCGGCAAATTTGCCAAGACGGTCTTTTTGAGGTACAATTACTGTCATGAAGAATATGATGATGGCACAAACCACTTTCTTTTCTACCCTTCGACGACGAACCTGGCAGGGCTGACGACCTGTCTGGGTTAGTGTGTTTTGCATTCACACTCTGTAGGTTCGACAGCCCTCCAACCTGGAGGGCTGTTTTTGTTTCCGGTTCGAGATTACATCTCGAGATTACATCTCGAGATGAAAGCGAGATCGGCAATGGTCACAATCCAATTGAATGGGCGACGACGATGCGGCCGACCTTCTGTCCCCTAGCCTGGAGGCGCTTTGTGCTGCTTGTCGATGATGTTCAAACAGCCGGCTTTCCAACAGGGAAGCCGGTTTTTTGCTATCTGGGAGGAAACGATGTCTGAAATTTATCAATTTGACGTGATGATCAAGCAAACATACGAGGGCGAATATCTGGCGGCGATCCCGGTGCTGCCCGGCTGCATCAGCACCGGCAAGACGGTGGATGAAGCCAGGAACAAGGTCGTCGAGGCGGCGCGCTGCTACTGCTGGAACATGCTTGAAAATGGTGCATCTATTCCGCAGGTCGTTGCTGGTCAGCCCACAGTCAAACAAGTTTCGATACAACTTGAGGAGCATATAAAATGAGTGATACTAAAAAAATTGTCCTGGCCTATTCTGGCGGCCTGGATACTTCGGTCATTGTGCACTGGCTCAGGCAGCATTACGATGCCGAAATCATCACCTTTACCGCCGATCTCGGCCAGGAAGAAGAACTCGCCGGGCTGGACGTCAAGGCGCGGGCCAGCGGCGCATCCAAGGCTTACATCGAAGACATCCGCGAGGAATTTTTGCAGGACTATGCCTTTCCAACCATGATCGCCGGTGCGATTTACGAGCGCCAGTACCTGCTGGGCACCTCGTTTGCCCGTCCGATCACCGGCAAAAGGTTGGTTGAAATCGCCAATCAGGAGGGCGCCGATGCCATCGCGCACGGCTGCACCGGCAAAGGCAACGACCAGGTACGTTTCGAGCTGGCAGTCAAGGCGCTCAACCCTCGGATCAAGGTGATCGCCCCGTGGCGGGTGTGGGACATTCGCTCCCGTGAAGACGCGCTCGACTATGCCGCCCAGCATGGCATTCCAGTTACTTCAAGCCGCAAGTCGATTTACAGCCGCGACCGCAACATCTGGCACATGAGCCACGAAGGCGGCCCGCTGGAAGACCCCAGCCAGCCCCCGCCGGATGACGTGTACGTGCTCACCGTCGCGCCCGAACAAGCGCCCGACGAACTGGCCTGGGTGTCGGTCGATTTTGAGCAGGGCTTTCCGGTCGGCCTGGATGGGGTGCGCATGAGCGCGACCGACTTGATGCTCAAGCTCAACGCGCTGGGCGGCGTGCATGGCGTCGGGCGGCTTGATCTGGTGGAAAACCGTCTGGTGGGGATGAAATCGCGCGGCATCTATGAGACGCCCGGCGGCACCATCCTGTACACCGCACACCGCGCGCTGGAAACGCTGTGCCTCGACCGTGACACGATGCACTACAAGCACCTCGTTGCCGACCGCTTCGCCGAGATGGTCTATTTTGGGCAGTGGTTCACGCCGCTGCGCGAGGCGTTGTGGGCATTCGTGCGCAAGACGCAAGAGCCGGTCACGGGCACGGTCAAGGTCAAACTGTACAAGGGCAGTTGCACCCAGGTGGGCATCACCTCGCCCAACTCGCTGTACCGCGAGGATTTGGCCACCTTTGGCCGCGACGCGGTATACAAGCAGAGTGACGCCGAGGGGTTCATCAATCTTTTTGGCCTGCCACTGACCGTGCGCGCGCTGGTCGATATGGAAAAAGTGAAACCCTAAAGGTCTTGTTTGTAGACCTTTAGGGTTTAATGGAGTTCTATATGAGCAAACTGTGGGGCGGGCGGTTCAGCGTCGAAATGGACGCTTTGATGGCGCGGCTGAATGCCTCCATCGACTTTGACCAACGGATGTACGCCGCCGACATCGGCGGCAGCCAGGCTTACGCGCGGGTGCTGGTCGGCGCCGGCGTCCTTACCGAGGTCGAGTGCGCCCAGATCGTCGATGGGCTGGCGCAGGTGTTGGCCGAGTTTGAGGCCGGCACGTTTGAATTTGCCCCCAACGACGAGGACATTCACACTGCAATCGAGCGGCGGCTGGCCGAATTGATCGGCCCAACGGCGGGCAAGTTGCACACCGGGCGCAGTCGCAACGATCAGGTGGCGACCGATATACGCCTCCACCTGCTGGGGCGAATCGGCGAACTGCGCGGGCAGGTTCAAGCGGTGCAATCTGCCATCGTCGAGCAGGCCGAGACGCACATCGACCTGCTGATGCCCGGCTACACCCACCTCCAGCCGGCCCAGCCGATCCTCTTGAGCCACTGGCTCTTGTCCACCTTTTGGATGCTAGAGCGCGACCTGCAGCGCCTGGACGGCGTCGAGCAACGCACGTCCGTCCTCCCCCTGGGCGCGTCGGCGCTGGCCGGCAACGCCTTTCCGGTCGACTGCTACGCCATGGCCGCGGAACTGGGCTT
>JAFGEY010000171.1 GCA_016931365.1 Anaerolineae bacterium | reverse complement strand
CTGGTCGAGGTGAAATAAAGCAATTGATCGTCTTGATTTCGGTTGAGGGTGACACGTTTCATCGGGGCATTCCTTTGTCGATCAATTTCAGCAAGGCATCTTGTTCGCCGGGGATATCTTCATTGAGCCGGGCGGCGGCGCGGAAGGGAATCCAGGTCTCGATCTCGGCGCGCGAAGCCCCTTGCTGTGTGCAGTAGCGGCCCAGATAGGTGTCTAGATAGATGCGCCGGATGACCAGAAAAAGCGCGTGTATCCACGGCGGCGTGTTGGGCGGCTCACCCAGGGAAAGCAAAATCACCGTCCGCGCCACGTCGGCCAGCGGGTGACCGCGCCGGGCAGTGACCCAATCGATGATCACCGGGCCGCTGGCGGTGAGCAAAATATTGTCGGGATGAAAGTCCTCGTGACAGATCGACTCGCCATTGGGCATTTGAGCGAGGCCTTGCAGCAGCCGGTCTTTGGTCGCCTGGTCGAGGCGCAGCGCGCGTTCGATATTCCTTTGCAATGATTGGCGCTGTGAAGGGAGGTCGGCGGCGGCTTGCCGGTCGGCGGAAGACCGCCGGTGCATTTGGACGTGCAGGTCGGCGAGCTGGCGGGCGCTGTGCTGCAGCATCCACGGCCGGCGGATCGAGACGTGCAGCATCGACGGCCCGTCGACGCGCTCCATCACGATCCCGGCCCGCCCATCGACCTGGCAGACCTCGTAGACGGCGGGCGCTGCCAGCCCGGCCTGATGCGCGATGCGCGTGAGGGTGGCTTCGTATTCGGCCTCGTCCATCGACCGGCCCGGACGAAACAGCTTGATGGCCTGCGTGTCGCCCCAGGCAAAGATTTCGGCAATGCGCCCCTCGCCGAGCTTGGGGCCGAGATGATAAGTGTTTGTCATGCTCTGATTATTGTTGTTCATTATCTGTGTCTTTTTGACCAGGGATATACGGAATCAATCCCGAAATCATAGCATAAATCGGGCGGGTTGGCAAAAGCGACGCTGTCTGTGTTATAATGATCGGCATGATGCCTCTAGCAACCTGCAATTACTGGCTCAACCTGTTCAAACTGCTGCGCCGGGACGATCTGCTGCTGCCTCTGGCGGCGGCATATTACCCCACCATGCGCTGTAACCTCAACTGCGCCTACTGCGAGGATTTCGGTGCGCAACGCAACGACCAAGCCGGGCCGGATGTATCCTTCGATGAGGCGCTGCGCGTCCTGGGCGCGATCCGCGTCGTCGCCGACAGCCTGATCCTCACCGGCGGCGAACCGCTGCTGTATCCCCACATCGACGAGTTGATCGCCCGCGCGCGCCGTGACCTGCGTTTCCGGCAGATCACCGTGCTGAGCAACGGCCTTTTGCTGTCCCAGCACGAGGATATTTTGCCGCTGATCGACCGCCTGGTGATCAGCCTCGACGACGTCGAGCCGGCGCGTTGGCATTCGTTGATCGGTGTGGCGGAGCAGACCGCGCGGCAGATCGTCGCGCATGTTGCCGCTTATGCCGCCCGGCAGCGCGAGTTTGGCTACCGGCTCGTTGCCAACTGCGTGCTTGCGCCACAAACCTTGCCTCATGCCCGCGCCGTCCTCGATTTCTGCGTCGAGCGCGGACTGTGGGTGTCCTTTTCACCGCAGTCGGTGCACGGCTGGCCGCATTACGACCTGCTGGTTTCGACGGCGTACAGAGCATTCGTGCGCGAACTAATCGCCCTGAAAAAGCGCGGCGCGCCGGTGGTGGGCAGCCTGGCTTACCTGCGCGCGTCGATCGACTGGACGCCGTATGGATGCTTTCCCACGCTGGTGCCGCGCGTGCTGGCCAACGGCGATTTGATTTATCCCTGCCGGGCCATCGAAAAAGAGGGCAGCGTACACGGCGGGCGGGTCAATCTGCTCCAGGTCGGATCGTGGCGGGAGGCAATGGCTGCAGCCGTGCGGACATACGGCAATCCGCCCCGCTTTTGTGCCAGTTGTTTCCAGCAGTGCTATGCCGAGCCGTCGTTGATGCAGTTTCAACCCTTGTCGTTCCTGTACGAGTGGCTGCATTTTCCGGTCAGCCGCCAGGCCGGGTTGGCCACATTTGCGCCGGGGTGAGTCGATGCCCGATTCCACATTGCCCGAGCATGCCGAGGTCGTCGTCGCCGGCGCGGGGTTGGCCGGATTGACGGCCGCCCTGCACCTGGCCGAGCGCGGGCTGTCGCCGCTGGTGCTGGAAGCCGACCCCGCCCGCTGCGGCGGGCGCGTTTCCGGCGGCGACCCGATCGAGGTGGGGAGCTGGCGCTTCCCTGCCGAGCACGGCCTGCACGCGGTCTGGTCGCCGTACCGCAACCTCCAGGCGATGCTCACCCGGCACCTCATCCGCCCGACGCTGGTGCCGGCGCAGGAGGAGCGCTGGTTTTACCGGCGCGGCGGGCAGGTGCGTTGGGCCGACATCGGCAGCGCGATCCGGCAGAGCTGGATTCCCGCGCCCTTTCACTACCTCAACCTGTTCCTCCGTCCCGGATTCCTGGGCATGCTTTCGCCACGCGACTGGCTGTCGCTGCCCCTGGTCTGGTATGGATTGATCCTGTCGGTTGGCATCGATCCGCCGGGCGAAGATCAGCCGTTGGAAGGGCTGTGGCTGGACGATCTGGTGCGCGGCTGGTCGCCGGCGCTGCGCGCGCTGTTCACCGGCCTGGCCCGCAATGGCCTGTCGGCCAAACCGGGCGAGGTACCCCTGTCGGGGTTTATCGCCTTTTTGCGCTTTTATACTCTACTTCGCCGCAATGCCTGGGCGTTCGGCTACCTGCCCGCCGACGGCGACGCCAGCCTGATCGAGCCGCTGCTGCGCCAAGTGCTGGCCTGCGGCGGCATCGTCCACAATGGTATTCGCGTAGCCAAGATAGAACCATCAAACAACAAACACCAGATCACATGGAAAAACAAGGCAGAAAACCAGGGCGTTCTGCACGCAGAACAGGTGATCCTGGCCGTCGATGCGGCCAACGCGCGTGTGCTGCTGCTTGACAGCCCGGCGCTGGCCGGGGCGGCGCAGCGCTTGTATTGGCCGCGCGGCATGGGCACGGCGGTGGTGCGCCTCTGGTTTGACCGCGCGCCAGAGCCGTGTCCCGAGGCCGGCGTTTTGAGCGGCGCGTTCATCCTCGACAATTTTTTCTGGCTGCAGCGCATCCAGGAGCCGTATGTGCGCTGGCATCGCGCGGTGGGGGGCAGCGCCATCGAAGGGCACATTTACGGCCCACCGGAACTGCTCGCCGAACCGGACGCGGTGCTGCTGGCCCAATCATCTGCCGAGATGTTGAGCGTTTTTCCCGAACTGCACGGGCACGTGATCCACCGCGCGATCCAGCGAAACGATCCGACGCACACCCTGTTTGGTCTCGGCCCTGCCGAGCGGCATCTGGGCATCGAGACGCCGTGGCCGGGCCTGTTTTGCTGCGGCGATTGGGTGCGCCATCCGTCGCCCTCCTTTTT